>JBBPZF010000067.1:0-3259 GCA_038199105.1 Chitinophagales bacterium
ACACCAACTCTCCCGGCTCCTTTACAACCGTTATCTTATCTATTACTTTATGGTATAAAAATTCCTCCTCCTCCATTGCCGCAAGATGCATAATCAAATGATCGTAAAAGCCTGCGGAATTTAAAATGATTATTTTCTTATCGTGAATATTTAACTGGTTCCAGGTAAGTATTTCAAAGAGTTCGTCCATGGTACCGTAGCCACCGGGGAGAATAATAGCCGCATCGCATTTCTCATATAGCATTCGCTTACGGGTATGCATATCCGCTACTTCGTGCAGCTCAGTTATTCCTGCATGGTGCTGTTCCCACTCCGTTAATAATTTCGGGATTATGCCAATTACTTTACCATTCTTTTCAAGAACAGCATTGGCTATGGCGCCCATTATTCCTTTGTTGCCACCTCCATATACTAAAGTAATATTTTTATCTGCCAGCAGGTAACCCAATTGCTTCGCATGCTCAATAAACAACGTGTTGGTACCGGTTTTTGAACCACAGAAAACAGCGATAGACTTAATTGACATTTTTTTATTTATCTTACTTCCATCCGGAAGTGAATGAAAATAAACAGCCCATATTATCTTGAGGTGACTAAACTTATAAAAAATACGGGACTATTTACCCGCAATAAAAGTAACAAGAAGCCAATAATAAAACAAATCTTAGAACTCATACCTGGTTCTATTTTATAAAGCAGTTTTGCCAAACACCAAAGTGATAAATTCTGTAGCAAGTATAAGACTTACGACCATTTAGTTTCTCAAATGTTCGGACAGCTAAATAAATGTCAGACTTTAACCGATATAAGCACGGCCATTGCCGTAAATACCACCTTTATTTCCGACCTGGGATTAAAACAACGCCCTGCTATAAGCACCATGAACGATGGCAATGCAAAACGGAACCGCCAGTACAGCTTTTGTAAACGAGCAGTTACGATTGCAAACATTAATTTATGACAAGGTCTATTCGACAAAACGAACCGTCACCGTATCAAAACCGGACACTCCATCGGTTGGTAGTAATTATAAATAGCTAAGTATCGCCCCACAGGTTTAGCGCAAGGCCCCGATGGTTCTTTATACGTTTCCGATGACTTGAAGGGAGCCATCTTTAGGATAACTTATTCGAATGAAAAAAAGTGAAACGACGCTCTCTTAATTTTGACAGAAGTTTTTTGAAGAGGGAAGGCAAGACCAGGGGTAATAACATTGGATGGAATAAGATAAATTGTCTTATGGCTTTCAACTGATGTTGGTGCTGCCTGGCTACAAAACCTTCCGCAGAACTTGCCCGTTTTCGGAAACACAAAACACCGGCAACCTCTCTTAGCCTGGCAAACAGCCTAAATGGAAGACCGTTATGGCGAAAGTTATTGAGTATCCTGTCTCAAATAAGTTTTTGATCTTAGTTCATCTTCATCATCCATATCGCCACTTTTAATGACTTTCCTCCAGTCATCATAACGCTTAAACTTTTGGAGAGCCAATTTAGGATCAAAAATCTCTTTTGAAGGAAACAGTAATTGGTAAGGTGTATAGTCAGGCTTACTTATAAAAAAATCCTGGAGTCCTGTTGCGGTAGCGTCATACTGGTTTACGTAAGGCACATTAAGAATGTTATAAATCATTTTTAGAATAGACCCAAAGTTGGCGTGTGTATGCGACACATAGCCGTGCTTTACATAAGGCCCGGCGAGCATCAATATACTTCTGTGTGCATCTATGTGATCAACCCCGCCCTGCGGGTCATCTTCGGTAACAATCACCAACATGTTTTTCCAATAAGGCGTGTGTGAAAGAAATTGTAGCATGCCGCCTAATGCAAGATCGTTATCTGCAACAAAAGAATGATAAAAAGGATATCCATCTTCCTGCCTTGGGTCTGATGTGTGGTCATTAGGTAGTTGAATGGTTATGAGTGAAGGCATTTTGTGCTTGCCCGTAAGCCACATTTTTCTAAAATCCCCTATAAACTGCTGCAGCCTGAACTGATCGGGAATGTTCATATTGAAGCCTGCATAGTTGCGGCTTGTGCGGCTGTATAATGCCTTTTGGATCGGCACTATCACTCCATGCCCGGCGCCAGTAGCTGTATCAATCCATGATTCGCGGTTGTGGGCTGTTTCATTGGCTTCGCCAAAATTATAGAACGACACTTTTTGTCTGTCGAGCGCTTCCCACAAGCCACCTCTTTCCGCGTAATCTTCCGGGTCCATACTTCCTGTTGATCCGGGAAATCTTCTGCCGGGGGCTTTTGAAAACAACATAGCTTTTTTATCAACGCTTGAGTTAGTCTCGACCCACTCGTTGGGAATTACGCCAAGCATCCAGTGATGGCCATGAATAGAAGCGTCGCTGTCGCAATAAAAATTATCAGAGAACGAAAACTTATTTGCAATGCGAAGGTGATTCGGCGCTACATTAATATGCACGAGCGTTTTATCTTTTGAACTCACCTGCACGTCTATCCCAAATCTTGCTAAAGAAGTATCACCGGCAGCGTTTTTTAACTGGCCTAATACTTCATCATAGGTTCGGTTTTCTTTTGTGATATATACAATATATTTTATCGGGCTTTCGCGAAGTCCTGGTAAAACAGGCAGAGGATTTTTTATGTCATCTGTCACTAAAACAGGGGCGAACGTGTTATGTATTACCTGCGAAGTCATGGAAATAAGGCCCACTGAATCCGGTAAAGGAATTTTTTGATAGGTACCCAATTGCACATCACCGATATAAGTCCCTTGCACAGGCGCAATAAAATCTTTTCCACCATTTGGCCCTGCGCCATATCCCCTGCAAGATACTACATACAAGTATTTTTCGTCGGGAGAAAGTTTTAATCTTGAAGGACCCCACCCAGTTGGAATAAGACCTATGGTTTTTCTTTTCTCAACATCAATCACCGCAACCGCATTAAATCCAAGTAGGGCCACATACAATGTTTTTTCATCGGCACTCATAGTAATTCCAAAAGGTAGCAGCCCGCGATATTTATCTATGAGACTATTTACTTTTATTTGAATATTTCCAATAAGTTTATGATGACGATAGTCAATTACTGAAATATTATCGTTAGTAGCATTGGTTACATAAGCATATTTGCTGCCGACCGCCAGCGAGTTTGGGCTGGCGCCGCCCACCACTTCAGCGCCTTCAATCATTTCTCCAACAAGGAAGCCCGGCTTAAAGCGATCAATAACTTTATCGTTGGAGAGATCAATAGTATACACGCTCATAGCCTCAGGCGCATTA
>JBBPZF010000068.1:0-5768 GCA_038199105.1 Chitinophagales bacterium
ACGAAATAAATGTTGAAAAAACTATTATTTTAACCTATTCTACTGGTGCCAGATTCGATTCACTTTTTGAAAAGTATTCAAGATATAAAGGCAGGTTTGAAGTGTGGTGTGGTTTTGATTACACGGGCCATGAAAAGCCAGGATGGGAGAAACATGCGGTTGCAGAATTGGAAAGATGCCATAAAAAAGGGGCCACCGGTGTGGGTGAATTGGGTGACAAAGGATTGGGTGAATTGTACTCGCTGCCGGTAGCTGGATATGGCCTTCACATTGACGATCCGGCTATGAAACCTTTGCTGGAAAAATGTGCCGAATTAAAAATGCCGGTAAGCATCCATGTTGCAGAAGACCAGTGGATGTATGAAAAGCCAGATTCGTCTAACGACGGATTGATGAATGCCTACACCTGGAAAGTCGACATGACCAAACCTGGAATTTTAGATCATGATGAGTTGATAAAAACGCTGGAGAATGCAGTAAAGCAAAACCCTAAAACAACTTTTATTGCCTGCCATCTTGCCAATACCAATGCTGACCTTAATGTGCTTGGGAGAATGTTTGATTTATACCCTAATTTGTACGCTGACATTGCAGCAAGATTTGGAGAATTTGCGCCGATACCGAGATATACCAAAGCTTTTTTTGAAAAGTATGCCGACAAAATTGTTTACGGAACAGACATGGGGTTTGATAAGGAAATGTATCAAACTACTTTTCGCATTCTTGAAACAGCGAATGAACATTTTTATGATCACCAATTATTTAGTTATCACTGGGCCTTGTATGGATTGAACTTAAATGATCAAACGCTAAGAAAGCTCTACAGCGCCAACGCTAAAAAGATTTTAAATCATTAATAGATATTTCAAAATAACATTTTCGTGTAAAGTCCTAAAAGTTAGGGAAGACACCAACATTGGAAAACCGCCGTCGCCGGATTTCGCAACCGGCCACTTTTTTAACCATAAAAACAACAATAAGCTATGAGCCAACTTTCCAATGTTGAATCAAAAATCTCCGCAGAAAAAAGCGTTGCTGCGGCAGCAGTTGTAAATCCTCCCCTGCCCGCCAACAGGATTGCTTCTGTGGATGTGTATAGGGGTTTTGTAATGCTGCTGATGATGGCAGAAATACTATCGTTGGCATCTGTGTCGAAACAATTGCCTGGCAGTTCCTTCTGGGCTTTCCTGGCATACAACCAGGATCATGTAGAATGGACATGGCTTTCACTGCATGATATGATTCAGCCCTCCTTTACATTTTTAGTCGGCGTGGTATTGCCCTATTCAATTGCCAGCCGCAAGAGCAAAGGCGCTTCTTTCAATAAAGTTATTTTACATACCATTAAGCGCTCCCTGATTCTTATTTTTCTGGGCATTTTTTTACGCTCTATGTCAGGCAAACAAACCTATTTTACTTTTGAAGATACGCTTACGCAGATCGGGCTTGGCTACACTTTTTTGGTATTGCTTTCCTATGTTTCACAACGTTTACAGATAGCTGCATTGATCATCATTTTGGTAGGCTACTGGCTCGCATTTGCATTGTATCCGTTGCCCGGTGCTAATTTTGATTTTGCTTCGGCGGGCGTTGTGCCTAACTGGGAGCACAATCTGCATGGCTTCGCGGCGCACTGGAACAAAAACACCAACCTTGCCTGGGCTTTTGATAAGTGGTTCCTGAATCTTTTCCCAAGGGAAAGCCCGTTTTTAAACAATGGTGGCGGCTATGCAACACTGAGTTTTATCCCAACACTGGGCACTATGATTTTGGGCTTGTTTGCAGGCAAAGTTTTAAAAGAGAACAGTGCACAAAAAGATAAATTGAAGTCTTTTGTTATCATGGGCGTTAGCCTGATATTGACAGGTGTTATATTACATTTTACCGGAATCAATCCTATTGTAAAACGCATCTGGACACCGGCCTGGACCATCTTCAGCGGAGGAATTTGTTTTTTATTCCTTGCCTTTTTTTATGGTGTAGTAGATGTTTGGCAAAAAAGGAAATGGTCCTTTTTCCTGCTGGTGATAGGCACTAATTCTATTGCCGCGTATGTAATAGCTGACGGAGGCGTTAGGTCATTCTTAGCTGATTCATTATACATCCACCTCGGCCCGGCGTATGACCAGGTATTCGGATTACCTTATGCCACACTAGTAAAAGGTATCATTGTATTATTCTTGATTTGGCTGATACTATACTGGATGTACAGGAAGAAAATATTTATTAAAATTTAAATCTGTTTGATTTATTAAAGAATGCTTCTATAATTTGTTGAGTTGGGGGAAGACTTTTATAAAATATTATTTTAAAATTTTTTAATTGGCGAGGGCACATTTGTTTTACCTGCTTTATGCCCCTTTACAGCATAATAAAAAATATAGAGATAGCACGGGACCATTAATGCAAAGAATACCATTTGGAAATTGTAGGTTTCTTTAAGACTTGCAAATAGTTTTGGGATGATGGCACCACCGGCAATACCCATTATCAAAATAGCCGAACCTTTTTCTGTAAACCGTCCAAGCCCGCTAATGGCCATCGGGAATATAGCGGGCCACATCAGTGCATTGGCTAAACCGAGTGCGGCTACAAAACCTACCGATATATAGCCGTGAGTTGCATACGCTGCCGCTGTAAAAACTATGCCCAGTACGGCAGAAATTTTTAAAGCATTTTGCTGGGAAAGATATTTTGGAATGGTAAATAATCCAACTACATAACCCAGCAGCATGGCCGCTAAAGTAAAAGAGGTAAAATATTTTGTATAATCTGTGGAAATACCGAAACCCTTTCCATACGTGCCAATGGCATCACCGGCCATTACTTCTACGCCCACATAGAAAAAGATACAAATTGCACCCAGCCATAAATGCGGGAACTGGAAGAGACTGCTTTTTTCTTTTTTTCTACCATCACCCACGGCTCCGACATTGGCTTCAGCAGATTTTATTTCCGGCAAGGAAGAACGCAGTATCCAAAACCCCAGCAGCACCAGCACAACGGACATGATAATATAAGGTGTATAAATTTTGGATGCAAAATCTGTAAGGATGGCATTCTTTGCCTGTTCGTCTGTAGCAGCCTTCACTTTACCTTCCAGTTCATTTATTCCTTTCAATACAAATACACTTAAAACAATAGGACTTATAATACCTGCTACTTTATTACAAATGCCCACAATGCTGATACGCCGGGCTGCACTTTCTATCGGACCAATAATGCTGATATATGGATTGGAAGCCGTTTGCAACAATGACAATCCGGATCCGATAACAAAAAGCCCCAACAAACTCATTGGATAATTTCTGTGTGTGGCGAACTGCCCAAAAAGAAAAGTGCCAATGGCCATTACAACCAATGCCATCGCCATTCCTTTTTTCATCCCTGTTTTTTCCAACACCCAGGAAGAAGGTAGAGCCAGGAAAAAATAAGCCATATAAAAAGCGGTGGTTACTAAAAATGCTTTGGAGTCCGTATCTAAGCCAAAGGCCAGTTTTACATACGTGATCAACGGTCCGTTTAGCCAGGTAACAAACCCAAATACAAAAAATAAAATACCAATGATGACGATTGCGTTACTGTTGTTTTGTTTTGTCTGCATAATTTTTTTGTATTTAAGAAAAGGAAAATACAAATACTATTTGTAATAACATCCACATATAGCAAATCAAACGTTTGCATGAAATCCTTTATCTGCAAGCGTTTGCATATTATTTGTTTTTTTTCCTGCCTATATTTGGTTTGCATTTCAAAGCTAGCCCGTGATGGATTGTTAAAAATCCGAACGCGGCCTCAATTCTTTTTTTGAAAACAATTATTGCTATCATGAAAAAAATAAAACTTAGCATCGTTATCATATTATGCTGTACTGCATATACTCATGCCCAGGGAAATAAAATAAAAATAGTTTTTCAAAGTAATGAAATGTGGTGGTGCGGTATCATCAACCATGGGCAGTTGATGCCCTTCTCTTCCGCAACAAAATACTCCAACGATTTATTGGGTAATAATGAAGGCAACCAGGTGCAACCTTTGTTGCTTTCCAATAAGGGAAGATATATATGGAGTGAAGAGCCCTTTCAATTTTCAATAGCGGATGGAGAAATAAATGTTAGCGGTTTAGGTACAATCGATACAGGCAAAGCTGGCGCAACGTTGAAGGAAGTGCAGCGATATGTTCGCAGAAAATATTTTCCTTCTGATGGTAAAATGCCCGATTCGCTTTTGATCACAAAACTCCAATACAATACCTGGATAGAGCTCAATTACAACCAAAATCAGGAAGATGTATTGAAGTACGCACATGCCATTATCAGCAATGGATTTGAACCCGGTGTACTGATGATAGATGACACCTGGCAGGAAAATTATGGTGTGTGGGATTTTAATCCAGGAACATTTCCGGCGCCAAAGAAAATGATGGATGAATTACATGGTATGGGGTTTAAAGTAATGCTGTGGGTTTGCCCCTTTGTAAGTGCAGATAGTAAAGAATACAGGGAACTTTCGGCAAAAGGCGGCTTGTTAAAAGACAGTAAGAACAATGGTGAATCTTTGTTGGTGAAATGGTGGAATGGTTTTTCTGCAGAACTGGATCTCACAAATCCTGTTGCAGTAAATTGGTTCCGGGGGCGACTTGATTATTTACAAAATACGTATGGGGTGGACGGTTATAAATTTGACGCAGGAGATTTTGAATTTTATCCGCCAAATCTTATTGCAATGAAAAAAATTACGGCTAATGAGCATAGCCGGTTATTTGCAACCATCGGCTTAAAATATCCTTTAAATGAATACAGGGCTTGCTGGAAGATGGGTGGAAAACCACTGGTACAAAGGCTGAGGGATAAAGAGCATAACTGGACTGATATAAAAAAATTAATTCCTGATATTTTATTACAGGGACTTGTTGGCTACACCTATGCATGCCCCGATATGATTGGTGGCGGAGAAATCAGTTCATTTTGGGGTGAAAACAATAACCTGGACCAGGATCTAATTGTACGCTCTGCACAATGCCACGGCCTGATGCCAATGATGCAGTTTTCAGTAGCGCCGTGGCGTGTGCTGGATAGTGTACATTTTGAGGCAGTTAAAAAAGCGATTGCAGTAAGAAATAAATTCATTCCTGTTATTATGAAATTAGCCAAAGCTGCCGCTGCTACAGGAGAGCCAATTGTAAAATACCTGGATTATGTATTTCCCAACCAGGATTTTGCTGCTGTAAATGACCAGTTTTTATTGGGAGACAGCATCATGGTTGCACCCATGCTTGAAAATAAAAATAAAACACGGATTGTAAAGTTTCCAAAACTCAGCAAAGGCAAATGGATTGATGATAATGGAAAAATGTATAAAGGCGGCACCACCATTGAAATAAATGTTCCGTTGGACAGATTACCATTTTTCGTGATAAAATAAAATGAGAAACAAACTGGAGGAAAATGGTATATAGATTGGGATAAGCAGATATGCAGCAATGGAAGCATTTGTAAGATGGAAGTTTTAAGATATTTTTTTCTATACCGTCTTGCCTCTTAGAAGCATCACGAAACAATTGGTACTTTTTTTTATATTAACTCAAATTGTAGAAATAGTGCAATGCGGTAAAATCAAGATGAAATGATTTTTATTAAATCTTTTTCTTTTTCAATCAGCTTTTTTAAAAGGATTGCCTGGTTGTTTGCTCTCACAAAATTTTGCCCCTCATATTTAGAGCCGTAGTACACATCATTATTAATATAGTCGGTTATAAACCGTAACGC
>JBBPZF010000069.1:0-10490 GCA_038199105.1 Chitinophagales bacterium
CGCAAGAAAAAAAATATGGGCAGCAACAGTTACTTTATTTATCAGAAATTTTTGTACGAGAACCTCGAGTTTCAGTACGTGCGAAACACGCTGCAATTAAATTTGGGTCCCAGGTTGAAAAGTAATGATTCAACAGGCGATCCAATATTTGCTGACATTGGCTTTTACGCAGGTGTGGCCGAGACAGATTGGAGCTGGAATACTTCTCTGGCCGATTTTGATAACGATGGTTACCGGGACCTCATCATAACGAATGGTTATCCAAGAGATGTAACCGATCATGACTTTGCAGCTTTTAGAAATGAAACTGTATTCGCTACAAAAAACGATTTGATAAATCAAATGCCACAAATCAAAGTACCAAACTATGCTTATAAAAATACAGGCAAGCTGAAGTTTGAAAATGTAACCTCGCAATGGGGAATGAATGAGCCTTCATTTTCCAATGGTGCCGTATATGTTGATCTTGATAACGATGGAGATTTGGATTATGTAATCAATAACATCAACGACGAAGCTTTTGTATATGAAAACACAACCAATTCAAATGCTAAGATTAATGCAAACTATATTGAAATTAAATTTATCGGTGATGATAAAAATATCAATGGATTAGGCGCCATCGCAACCATCTATTATGATAGAGGAAAAATGCAGGCTTATGAAAATTCTCCTTACCGTGGTTACTTATCTACCGTTGATACAAAGGCTTTCTTTGGTTTAGGTAACATTGCTATTATTGATTCCATCGTTATTGACTGGGGAAATAAAAAGCAAGTGCTCTATAACCAAAAAGCGAATCGGCTATTAACAGTTTTTAGAAAGGATGCGCATGACGCGGTTACTACAAAGCGGGCAGTTATTTCAAATACTTTGTTTACTGATGTTACCTCAACTTCCGGAATTGATTATTTACATAACCAAATGGACTTCCCTGACTTCAGCACCGAAAGACTTCTGCCGCACAAGTTTTCTCAATACGGGCCGGGGCTTGCAGCGGGAGATATTGATGGCAATGGGCTTGATGATATTTACATTGGCGGATCGGGAGATTACCCAGGTAAATATTTTTTACAACAACGCGATGGAAAATTTATAATTAAAAATATTCAGTTGCCAACAGGTGCGAATATCCGCAGGCCTTATAACATGGGTTTGTTGTTGTTTGACGCTGACAATGATGGTGATCTTGATTTGTATTGTGCAAGCGGAAGTAATGAATCACCGGCAGAAACAAAAAATTACCAGGATCAGTTTTTCATCAATGATGGCAAAGGAAATTTTTCTTTTGATAGCTCAGCCTTACCACCTAATTACACGAGCAAAAGCTGTGTAAAGGCCGTGGATATTGATAATGACGGCGATCTCGATTTATTCATTGGCGGCAGAGTATATCCCGGAAAATATCCGCAGCCGGTAAGCTCCTTTATTTATCGCAACGATTCAAAGCCAGGAAAAATTAAGTTTACTAATATCACAAACGATGTTGCAAGGGAGCTTCAAAATATTGGTTTGGTATGTGATGCTTTGTGGACTGATTTTGATAATGATGGATGGACGGATCTTATTATTGTTGGTGAATGGATGCCGGTTACTTTTTTTAAAAACGATCACGGCAAGTTAAAGAATGTAACAGCACAAACGGGCATCAGCAACCAAACCGGCTGGTGGAACAGTATAGCCGCCGGTGATTTCGATAATGATGGTGATATTGATTACATCGTTGGTAATGTTGGCGGGAATTCTTTTTACAGGGCAAGTGCTAAATACCCGGTAAATATTTATGCAAAAGATTTTGATAAAAATGGAAGATTAGAGGCCATTCCTACCGTATTCTTAAATGACCAAAATGGACAAAAGAAAGAATTCACCGCGCAGAACCGCGATGAAATTGTTGAGCAATTACCGCTGTTAAAGAAAAGATTTTTAAAATACAAAACTTTCGCGACTGCTGATATTCATACGATATTTTCTGAGGAAGAACTTGGAGATGCCCTGCATTTACAGGCAAATAATTTCAACACATGTTTTATAAAAAATATGGGAAATGGAAAATTCGAAATGCACGCCTTACCTGCAATGGCGCAATTAGCTCCTGTGTTTGGAATGGTCGCAGATGACTTCAACAACGATGGCAATCTTGATGTAGCCCTTTGCGCAAACGATTTTGGAAATGAAGTAACCAATGGAAGATATGATGCAATGAATGGCCTTATTTTACTCGGAGATGGGAAAGGAAATTTCATACCGAAATCCATTTTGCAAGGCGGCTTTTTTTTACCCGGCGATGCAAAGGCGCTGATAAAATTAAGAAGCGCAGATGGCCATTATTTACTTGCAGCGTCTCAGAATAAAGGCCCACTAAAAATCTTTAAGCAAAAAATTAATGAAAAAAATGTACCGCTTAAATCAAATGATAAAACAATTTTTATTCATTTGAAAAATGGCTCAACAAGAAAAGAAGAAGTATATCATGGAACTTCTTTCTTGTCACAATCATCCCTGTTCATTCCTGTTAATGACCAGGTAAAAGCCATTGATATAATCAATAACAAAGGAGAAAAAAGAAGTATTAGTTTTTGAAAATTAAATTATAACAATGCGACATCTGCAACCTCTGCTATTATTAATTTTTATGCTTTTTGTTTTCGGCGTTCAGTCGCAAACAAAAGCCATTCGCTTAATTGTAAGGGGCGATGACATGGGCTTTTCACATGCAGGAAACGTGGGCATTATCAAAGCATCTAAGGAAGGTATAGAACAGTCAATAGAAGTGATTGTTCCTTCGCCGTGGTTTCCGGAAGCGGTCCGTTTACTGGAAGGAAGCCCAGGTGTTGATGTGGGTATCCATCTCGTATTGACCAGTGAATGGGATAATATGAAGTGGCGGCCATTGACCGACTGCAAAAGCCTGACAGATGCTGATGGTTATTTTTATCCGATGATATGGACCAACAAAAATTATCCCGGTAAAAATTTATTGGCACACAACTGGAAACTTACAGATATTGAAAAAGAGTGGCGTGCCCAAATAGAACTCGCAATGAAAAAAATTCCACGACTCAGCCATATTTCTGCGCACATGGGCTGCACCAACATGAACGATTCAGTGTATGCGCTTTCACGAAAACTTGCTAAAGAATACCACATAGATATTGAACCGAAAGAATATAATGTAATTGAAACAAATTACGATGGCCCTCACACCACATCAAAAGAAAAAATTAAAAGCTTCATCAGCATGTTAAACAAATTAGAGGCTGGCAGTACATATCTTTTTGTTGATCATCCTGCTATTGATACGCCGGAACTGCAGGCTATAGAGCATATCGGTTATAATAATGTTGCGGCGGACAGACAGGGCGTTACGGATGCCTGGACAAATAAAAAAGTAAAGGATACTATTCGCAAAAAACATATACAACTTATCAGGTATAAAGATTTGGTGCAATAAAAAGCAAATGTTTGTTCACTATAAGAAGTAAAAATCGCTTATTCATTTTGCACAACAGTCACGATAATATGCAGGTAATCCTTCGTCTGGTCTTTAAAAAATTATCAGCGGTTTAGTAAATTTTTTTTATGAAAAAAATAAATTTTAAGTATAACATAAACAATACAATTTGCCAATACGGTTTGCCTTTTTTCTCTCTTATGTTTTGCCTTTGTTTATCAGTTAATGCTCAGCAAAAAAATTTATTAACGATTGATACAACCAAAACTTTCCAAACAATGGAAGGCTTTGGAGCATTCAATACACTATCATCATGGAAAAATATTTCTGACGAAAAAAAATATGATCTTGTTGTGCATGATCTTGGCTTGTCTATCATGCGTTTCGAACTGCCTCCAACATTTCATGCATATAAGGATAGCCCTTATAATATAAACGGAAGTGTCTTCAGCGGACCAGACATGCAGCATAATTTTAAAGATGTAAAAGCTTTAAACAAACTTGGCGTGAAAAAATTTATTGCTTCTATCTGGAGCCCGCCCGCCTGGATGAAAACAGTAAATGAGGATGGGAAGGGACCTACAACAAACAAAGGTGGCAGCCTCCGGAAAGAAGCTTATGAAGATTTTGCAGAATACTGTGCAGCATATTGCAAAACGTTCAAACAACAAACCGGCGTCACCTTATATGCCCTTGGTTTGCAAAACGAACCCGAGTTTGTAGAATCATATAACTCCTGTGTTTATACGCCTTCGCAAATGAAAGAGGCTTTACGTTTTGTAGGCAGAAAATTTAAAGAAGAAAATATCAGTACGAAATTATATTTACCAGAAGTGCTTCCCGCGCAGCAGCATGTTGCGGATTTTTTCAACGCCATCAATGATGATAAGGAAACTTCATCTTATGCAGATATTTTTGCTATACACAATTATGATAGCGATGGTATAAATGTAGGTGGCGCAGGTGCAAGAGAATGGCAAAAATATTCTGAGATTGCAACGTCTGCATCACCGCCAAAACAATTATGGATGACGGAAACTTCCGGCCACCCTAATACATGGGATGGCGCCATGCTTCTTGCAGCGAATATCTACAACGCTATTCAATATGGTAACACAAATGCGTGGCTCTGGTGGGCTTCGTCAGATGAAAAATCTTCAGAAGTATTTGCGTTGGTTGTTGCCGGAAAACCCACAAGCCGTTATTACGTTTCAAAACATTTTTATCATTTTATCCGACCAGGCGCTATTAGAGTTTCAGCGGCATCACCTGATTCCAATGTGGTTTCGCTTGCTTTCATACATTCCGGTGAGTTTAAATTAGTTTCTATTCTTATCAACAAAGGCAACGAGGATGCAACGATTAGTTTGCCTCCGATGACAAGTAACCTTAAAACATATTTATCAGACAGCACACACAATTGCATACTACAAAAAGTAGGTATCTCAACACAATTGACTATGCCCGGAAAAAGCATCGCAACAATTACCTGGGAATAAATTCAGTTGTAAAAAAGTAATCTCCTGAACCCGTGGCTATCACAGCATAATCATTTTCATAACGCAGTATTTTTATGTCGTTATTTTGAACGATAGGTTTATTGTTTTCCTTTATGTCAGCACTTTCTTTACTGCGTATCCAAATTTCGGCAGTGGTATTTGGGGGTATTGAAACATGCAATATGTATTTGTTGTCGCTGATCTTCCAGTCGCTTATAATATTGCCATGAACAGATATATAATTTCCCTTTGCCCAAGTGAGCTCTTTTACTGGTTGCGGTTTAATAATAATTTTTTTAAATCCCGGTGCTGCTGCATTAATACCTAGCAACGAACGATAAAACCATTCATCAATTGAACCAAACATTGGATGATTTTGCGAAGGAGCGTTGTCAGGATACTTCCACGTTTCCCATAAAGTAGTAGCCCCTTTCGATAACATATAGCCCCATCCGGGGAAATCTTTTTGGTTGGCGATAGTGTAGGCGATGTCATTTTTATTTTGTTCGCGTAATATATCAAACATCATTTTTGTTGAAAAAATACCGGTTGAAACATGCATGTCATGTCTTTCAAATTCATTCATTAATATTTTGAAACTTGAATCTTTATCCGGTGAAATGCCGTACCATAAAGCCAATATTTGTGCGCTTTGCGTTGCATTATCAAAGCGGCCGGTGTGTGGAATATAATATTTTGATACGATCGTTTTTTGTATCTGCTGGCCAAGGTTCGCATATTTAATCGAGTCCTCTTTTTTACCTAGTATGCCCGCAAATTTCGCAACAAGTTGCACATGATGAAAATAAAATAAGGTTGCGGAAAAAGCTTCGGGTTTAGTATCCAGGGCCTCGTGATCACTGATGTCCCAATAAAAATTATTATCTCTTGCTTTTGATTTTAAAAAATCTATTTGCCTTTTCAAGGCCTCATAATTATCTGCGATAATGCGTTTGTCGCCATAATATTCGTACAGCAAATTTTGCAAATATGGAAAGGCGAGTTCCCAACCTAAAGGCCCTGACTCTCCTCCATAACCTCTGTCTGCAATGCCTGTGTATGGCGCAATTTCGGTGATGCCGCCATCAGGCTGTTGTTCATTGGCAAAAACAGAAACAGTCTTCCTGTAAAAATTTGCCATGTTGAAATTGTATGCGTAGGCGCCGGATGTAACCACCATGTCCGCACCATATCCCATCTTTTCACGCCCGGGGCAATCGGATTGTACACTGAATACATTACTTAAAAAAGTCCATTTAATCGCTTCATGAAGTTTGTTGAACATATCGTTAGAGCAGGCAAACGTTCCGTTGCTTTCAAGGTCGCTATTCATTCGTAACCCTTCAATCTCATTTAAAGCCGGCTTACCTTGCCAGCCTGTAATTTCCACATAACGGAAAGCATGAAAAGTAAACCTGGGCGACCATACTTCAACTCCTGCACCTTTGGTAATATATTCATCCATTTGCCATGCCGTGGCAGGTGCCCCCGGGCCACCACTCAAATGCCATTGTTCCTTTATTTGCCCTGCTACAGTTGTGAAGTAATTCAATCTTCCATCAGCGAGTAAATCTTCTCCATAGCGTAAATTTATTTTAGCGCCTGCCGGAGCTCTTGCTTTTATTCGTGCAACACCTGCAAAATTTTGCCCCATGTCAACGATAAAAGTATCCTTCCCTGTTTCTCTTATTCCAATTGGTTGTAAAATTTTTGTGATGCGGATAGGGGGTTGCATTTGGGAAGTTAATCGCCCTGAAGGGCCTTCTACAAAACTGGCATTTTTCCAGGCGCTTAATTCAGCATTCGGCAGGCACCAGTTTTTCTGTTCAAGCCTTGCATCGTATTTTTCGCCCAGGTACACATTGTTGCGTATGACGGGCCCTGGTGCTGTTTTCCAGCTTTCGTCTGTTGTAATAATATCTGATGTGCCATCATTGTACTGAAGATGTATCTCCGCTTTTACGCAAGGCCTTCCTGTTTGCTGCACATCACGTAAGTTAAACCTGCCGAACAAACGCAGGGGTAGAGGATTGTACCATCCATTGGCAAGCATGATGCCTGCAACATTTTTCCCTTGCTTTAGCTGTGTAGTAATATCGTATGTAACATATAAAGCTTCTTTTTTGTAAGTAGTAAAGCCGGGGTCCAAAACATGATCGCCCGTTTTTTTGCCATTAAAATACGCTTCATAGTATCCCAGCCCGCAAATGTATAAACGTGCTGATGCGATTGGTTTTGTGGCAGTAAAAGCTTTCCTTAATAATGGCATGCGGTCATCTTTATAAAAATCTTCATCACGCTCAAATTGCTTTCTGTCATCGCTAATCCACCTCGCTTTCCAATCTTTGGCGTCAAGCATGGCTGTTTCAAAAAAGTTTATTTTGCTCCAGCCTGATGTGTCATTATTTTGATTGTACACTTTTACTCTCCAGTAATATTTTATAAAAGATTGCAAAGGAGTTCCTGCATATTCAACCTGAATATTTTTTGAAGAAATAATCTTTCCTGTTGACCAAATATTTCCATTGCCTTGCTGAATGTCGTGTATGTTATTACTTACAATTATTTCATAAGCTGATTGAAGCTGGTTACGTTTAGTTGATGTAAATGTCCAGTTGAAACGAGGCATCTGCACATCAATGCCCAAAGGGTTCTCAATGTATTCGCAGGTAAGTTTAGCAACCTGCAACGGAGCTTCTGCAATTGCAAAATTTAGTGTAAAAGCAATTGCGATGAAGAGAATAATTCTTTTCAAGACTCTTTTTTTTATAAGGTGTATTATTTATTTGAGTTCAAAGCTTCTTATAATTTTTTGCAGTATCATCCAATACTAAAACCCAATCCTGTCCATATCCGGATGATGGCGGTGTAAATTTTTTTGTTCCATCATTCTTAATATTTCCAATATCAGTTGTTTTGCCATCACGCGGATTATACCAATATGCAAGTAATGCTGTGCCTGAAATCTTATTTAAAATAACAGTAAAAGATTTTCCTTCCGAAGTATAAATAAAAGCGTAATCATCTCCTCGTGTTGCCTGTATTCTTTCTGAAGGAGTTAAATCACTTTCTTCAATCAAAGATTGGTCGGGAACGCGTTCCAGCATTGGATGTGATTCAATTAATTTTCTCACATATTGCATTTGATTAGCGCCGGGAAAATCCATTGCCTGCTGCCAGTAAACATGCGGACCATTAATCCCTTCATATTTCGGTGAATAAAATTGCCATATATCATGACAGCCATACGTGTTGCCAAATGCACCGGCAAACACATCGAGATAAGCATATTTTCTTACATCATAAGCGCTGCTTGTTCCGAGGTCTTTTACATTAAAACAAACCGGGTGGTCTTCATATAATGACTCTCCATCAATCACAGGTTTTGTTGGTTGCAAGTTGTACGCAAGCTGAATCTTATTATACACATCCATATCACGGCAATGGCCGTTTTGAAACATATTAAATGCAAGCCACGTTTCATGATGAAACCATGTTGCAGAGCCTGAATCGCAGGGTTGCGGATGATAGGTAATGATAGCTTTATTATTTGTCGCTTCCATAATTCCTTGCCCCATGGCATTCCAAATTGCAACATCTTTTTCATCACGTGGATTTCTGTCGCCGCCTAAAACCCAAATAATATTTGTTTTGTTTTTATAACGGTTGCCAATCCATTTGCCATAAATTTTTGCATTTGCTGCATTAAAAACTTCAGGACCTTTCCCCCATGAGCCTTTATTGATTTTATCTGCCCATGTTGGCAACATCGCGATATTTAATTTGTATTCATTGGCTTTATCAATTACGTAATCAACCTGTTTAAAATACGCTTGATTTGGTTTTGCCGGGTCGTCATCAATCAAAGGTTTATCCCCGTTAGCATTGGGCGTATGCAAACCATCCAATTCAGCAAGCACCACCGCCTGTATTACCGTAAAACCCTGTGCTGCTCTGCGCTTCAGGTACTCGTCAGCTTCTTCTTTTGTTAAACGGTGAAACAATTCCCAACCTGTATCGCCGAGCCAATAAAATGGTTTTCCATCTTTTAAAATATAGCGATGATTGTCGCTGATAGTAAATTGAGCGAAGCTTTGTTGTGTGATGAGGATAATGAAAGAAAGCAGGAGAATTCTTTTCATGAATGTGAATATTGTGTATGAAAAATGTTTGACCAGTTGTTGAAAATAATTATCATTTACCTTTTTGTATTACATGGGTATTTCCTATTGATTGTATTAACCAGGCAATGCAAATGCAACGTACACATCATTCGATGTTGTTTTTAATTTGCCGCCGCCACATGCAATCACAATATATTCTTTGCCATCAATTTCATAAACAGCTGGTGTAGCAAAAGCTGCTGCAGGTAATTGATATTGCCATAATAATTTTCCAGTGCGTTTATTGAAGGCTCTTAAATGCCCGTCGCGCGTGGCGGCAATAAATAACAATCCGCTTTTTGTTACAACAGAACCGCCATAATTTTCAGACCCTGTATGAATTCCTTTAGCAACATAGTATGGATAATCGCCCAACGTATCCCGCCAAATATATTCACCCGTATTTAAATTAATAGCATTTAATGTGCCCCATGGTGGACTGATTGCAGGCAATCCTTCTTTAGATAAAAACAAATTATAACCAGTAACAGCATACGGCATTTTTAAATATGGGTCAATTGGTTTGGCGCTATCAATAAACTTTTTTTGCTGCGCAGAATGATTATCTAAAATGAATGATGCGATTGCCTGCTTTTCTTCATCATTCAATTGGGTGAACGCAGGCATCATTCTTCTGCCGGTTGATACAAGCTGAAGAAATTGTTGCTCATTATATTTTTTATTTACGCTTACGAGCGATGGATAATTGCCGCCGCCCTGCCGCTCAGGTCCATGACAAGCCATGCAATTTGTTTGATATAATCGTACTCCGGCATTCAGAAAAGTCTCATTGTTTGTTGCCCTGTCTTTTAAATCAACCATCTGCAATACATTCACCATTTCGTTTGCATTCACATATAAAATTCCTGTAGTTGGGTCATACGCTGGTCCGCCCCATTCCGCGCCACCATCTAAACCCGGTGCCACTATTGTTCCTTCTTTTGAAAGCGGCTCAAACATGTTGCTTTTCTTATAACCCTCCCAGCGTCTTTTTACGTCAGCAAAAGAACTATCAGGCAATAATTTGTTTAAATCATTTTCTGTTATCAACTGCCGCACAAAAGGTTTTGGTATTAATGGATAGGGTTGTGTAGGAGACATATATTCGCCGTTTAATTCGCTTGTATGCGGCACTGCTTTTTCTTCAATCGAATAAACAGGCGCTCCTGTTTCGCGATTAAACACAAACACAAAACCTGTTTTGGTAGTGAGTGCAACGGCATCAATTTTTTTCCCATCTTTATTAATAGTAACTACTGCAGGAGGCGATGATAAATCATGGTCCCACAAATCATGATGTATGGTTTGAAAATGCCATTTTAATTTTCCTGTTGCAACATCTAAGGCCAGCAAACAATTTGCAAACAAATTATC
>JBBPZF010000070.1:0-2131 GCA_038199105.1 Chitinophagales bacterium
AAAGATAGCAGCATAGCAGCAGAGGCTACAAACTACGACGATTCGAAATGGAGAACCGTTGATCTTCCTCATGATTGGAGCATTGAAGATCTACCCAATCAATCTGACTCTGTTATCGGCCCGTTCACAACAAAAAGTGTTGGTAGAACAGCAACAGGTTATACAGTTGGCGGCATTGGCTGGTACCGAAAACATTTTACATTAAACAACATCGTAAATAAAAAAGTTACAATTTATTTTGATGGTGTTTACATGAACAGCGATGTATGGATTAATGAGCATCATCTGGGTAATAATCCTTATGGTTACACCGCATTTTATTACGACCTTACTCCATACCTTAAACAAAACAGCGAAAATGTGCTTACAGTGCGTGTTCGTAATGAAGGGAAGAACTCACGCTGGTACAGCGGTTCGGGTATTTATCGTCATGTATGGTTAGCAATCACCAATGCTGTTCATGTTGAACGATGGGGGGTTTATATTACTACACCCAGGGTTTCAGAAACATCCGCGACGATAAACGTTCAAACAAAAATTATTCATGTTGAACAAAATGCCCAACCGTTAAAACTCCGAACACGCATTCTTGATGCAAAAAATAATATTGTCGCAAAAACAGAAACATTGGTCAACCAATCAAGCGGTCAACCAACAGGTAACTCAATCACATTAAGTCATCCCCATCTCTGGTCACCTGAATCAGCTTATCTCTATCAGGCAGTAACAGATATTTTGCAGGGCGAAAAAGTTATTGATCATGTTATAACCAACTTTGGCATTCGCTCCGTAAGCATTACTGCAGATAAAGGGTTTCTTCTTAACGGTAAACATATTGAACTGCGGGGCGGATGTGTACATCACGACAATGGACCGCTTGGTTCGGCAACAATTGACCGTGCCGAAGAACGCAGAGTTGAGCTCTTAAAGCAATTTGGTTATAATGCTGTGCGCACAAGTCATGACCCTCCATCACAGCAATTTTTAGATGCATGTGATCGTCTCGGCATCATCGTTGTTGATGAAGCATTTGATATGTGGGAGCGCCCAAAAAATCCCGAAGATTATCATCTGTATTTTGATAGTTGCTGGCAACGCGATATTGATGCCATGGTGCTTCGGGACCGCAACCATCCTTCGGTAATTTTCTGGAGCATTGGCAATGAAATAAGTGAAAGAGCAGATGCACCGGGTCTTGTTATTGAAAAAAAATTACGTGACGAAGTAAAACGTCTTGATACTACACGCCCTGTTACAGAAGCTATATGTTCCTTCTGGGATCATCCCGGATACAAGTGGGATACAACAGCCGCTGCTTATGCATTGCTCGATGTGGGTGGTTACAATTACCAGTTAAAAGAATACGAGAGTGATCATGCAAAATATCCGCAGCGCATAATGATGGGCACAGAATCCGTTCCCCTGGAGGCATTTAAGAACTGGCAACAGGTAGAACAACATCCTTATGTTATCGGTGATTTTGTTTGGACGGCTATGGATTATCTTGGTGAAACAGGTATTGGTCATATTTCGCTGGACAGCAACACAAAATTTGCAATGGAGTTTCCGTGGTTCAACGCATGGTGTGGTGATATTGATTTGATTGGAGGTAAAAAACCGCAATCCTTTTGTCGCGATGTTGTATGGGGCCGCAGCAAATTAGAGATGCTTGTGCATGCGCCTGTACCTGGAGGCCATAAAGAAGCCGTAAGCTATTGGGGCTGGCCCAACGAACTGCCCTCTTACACTTTTCCTGGTGCAGAAGGTGAGCCTTTGCAGGTGCATGTGTACAGCCGCTACAACGCAGTGCGTCTTGTGCTCAACGGCAAAACTATTGCAGAACAAAATGTATCGCCGCAAACAGAACTTACAGCAACGTTTACCATCAATTATAAGCCCGGTGTGTTAAAGGCAATCGGTTTGCAAAATGGTAAAGCCGTTGATTCTGTTTTGTTGCAAACGGCAGGAAAGCCAGTACGCATTAATCTTATTGCTGATAGATCAAACATACATGCGAATCGTAATGATCTTTCTTATGTGCAGGTAGAGGTGGAAGATGCCAAAGGTAATGTAGTGCCTAATGTTGATGACCTGCTTATCAAATATCATGTCGAGGGTAACGGTGAAATTG
>JBBPZF010000071.1:0-2034 GCA_038199105.1 Chitinophagales bacterium
ATGAATTTTTAGATGACTTTCCTACTGCTACAAAGGAGCAGGCAATTGCTTTATTAGATATTGCCAATAAACTAATGACCTCAAAAACGTGGCGCAACTATATGAAGCTGTTGCTTGACGAAAACCTTTCTAAAAAATTAAAACTTGATTTTACTGAGTTTGACATTTATACCGTTAGAGAAAAAACTGGAATGGAATAGAGAATGGTAAACTGCTGCAGTTAATGATCGATGATAATTTTACTGCTCTGCTAACTTTTGATAAAAATCTGCAACATCAGCAAAACTTTACAAAATATTCTATCACAATTTTTGTTTTAACTGCGCCTAATAATAGTTATAATGAACTTACAAAGTTAACAGCAAAAATTAAAGATCTTTCTCAATCTCCATTACAAACAAGTGTGATAATTGTTGATGTTCCTAAATTATAATGTTCTTACAGCAATGCCGAAAATAAAATCCTCAGATAAAAACGAAATTCCAATTCTCTCTTTTAAAACCTCAAATGCTTTTGAAAAGTGGCTTGCAAAAAACTATGACAAGATCAACGCCATTCAACTAAGATTCTTTAAAAAAGAATCCGGCGAAAAATCCATAACATATAAAGAAGCAATAGACGAAGCGCTGTGCTATGGCTGGATAGATGGACAGGCTAATAAATATGATGAGCTATCGTGGATACAAAAATTTACTCCGCGAAGACAAAGAAGTATATGGTCAAAAAAGAATACAGAAAATATTGAACACTTAACAGCACTTGGAAAAATGAAACCATCCGGTATGGCAGAAGTGGAAAAAGCCAAAGCCGATGGAAGATAGGCAAAGGCGTATGATTCTCCCAGCCAAATGCAGATACCGGATGATTTTATGAATCTGCTTTCTAAAAATAAAAAAGCAAAAGCATTTTTTGAATCACTAAACAAGGCAAATAATTACGCGATCGCCTGGCGATTACAAACTGCCAAAAAACCTGAGACAAGAGAAAAACGTGTGAAACTAATTCTCGAAATGCTTTCAAAAGAACAAAAATTCCATTAATCCGCATTTATCAAACGGATCACTTTATGAGCATACCGATGGGCAACTTTAATTGTGTTTTCTAAAATAATTTATTCATACATTTATCAGGAACCAATCTTACACATAAAAAATGTCAAAAATTATTTCCATTCTTTTTGTATTTCTTATTTGCCTTTTTTCTACTGCAGTTTGCCAGAAAACTTTGAATACTAAAACTATTAAAGTTGATCAGCAACGCATTGAGAAACGAATTGCTGAGCTGGCACAGTTTGGTAAAGACAACAATGGCAATGGTTATAGAGTTGCCTATAGTGAAGGTGACCGGGATGGAAGAGCCTACATTATAACTCTTATGAAAAAAGCAGGGCTTGATGTTTCAATAGATTATGCCGGTAATATTATTGGAATGAGAAAAGGGAAAAACTCTGGCAAAAATCCAATTGCCTTTGGTTCACATATTGATATGGTTCCTAACGGAGGTAATTATGATGGCTGTGTTGGTGTGATCAGCGCTCTTGAAGTAATTGAAGTTCTCAATGAAAATAAAATTATAACCGATCATCCTTTACAGCTAATTATATTTTCTAATGAAGAAGGAGGTGAAATTGGTAGTCACGCTTTTCTCGGGCATCTTAAAAAAGAAGCTTTGAAAGAAGTAAGTAAAAGCGGGCTTACGATAGCACAAGGGATAAAGGCAATTGGTGGAGACCCCGATAGTATTGACGAGGCAAAACGGAAAGCTGGAAGCATAACCGCTTATTTAGAAATTCATATTGAACAGGGAGGTATCTTAGAAAAGGAAAAAACAGACATAGGAATTGTTGAAGGCATTGTAGGGATAGAGGAATGGGAAGTAACAATAAACTGGTTCGCCAATCATGCAGGAACAACTCCAATGAACAGCAGGCAGGATGCACTATTGGCGGCTGCTAAATTAATTATTGCAATTAATGAAGTGATCAACAGTACGCCTGGCAGGCAGGTTGGTAATGTAGGTAAAATTGCTGCCGAG
>JBBPZF010000072.1:0-2273 GCA_038199105.1 Chitinophagales bacterium
AACTTGCGGTTTTCTTTATCGATACTCATGATGATCACATCAATCTCATTACCCACTTTCGTGTATTCGTTGGGGTTATTAAAGCGCTTAAGCCAGCTTAAATCGCTTATATGAATCATGCCGCCGATACCAGGAGACAATTCAACAAACACTCCATAAGGCGTAATATTCTTTACCAAACCTTTGTGCTTGCTGCCTTCCGGATATTCATTTTCAATAGTATTCCATGGATCTTCTGTCATTTGCTTAATAGAAAGGCTCATCTTGCGGTCTTCTTTGCTGAGCGTAACAACTTTGGATTCGTATTCATCTCCAAGTTTGAAGAATTCTTTAGCATTGATAGGCGTATTAGCCCAGGTGATTTCACTTACGTGAACAAGGCCTTCAACACCTGGGAATATTTCCAGGAATGCACCGTAATCTTCTATGTTAACGACTTTACCTTTTACGATTTCACCTTCTTTAACTGCATCAGGCAAGGTATCCCATGGATGCGGAGTTAATTGCTTCAATCCAAGGCTGATTCTCTTTTTATCATCGTCAAAATCGAGTACAACCACATTAAGCTTTTGATCAAGCTTCAATACTTCGCTCGGATGATTTATACGGCCCCAGCTAATATCAGTGATATAAAGTAAACCATCTAAGCCACCAAGATCAAGGAATGCTCCAAAGTCTGTGATGTTTTTGATAGTTCCTTCCAACACCTGTCCTTTTTCAAGCTTGCCAATAATTTCTGCACGCTGTTGTTCAATATCACTTTCGATAAGCGCTTTATGCGATACAACGGCATTTTTAATTGCTTCATTTATTTTTACAACTTTAAATTCCATTGTTTTACCAACAAATTGGTCGTAATCAGTTACAGGCTTTACATCTATTTGTGATCCTGGTAAAAATGTTTCCATACCAAAAACATCTACAATAAGCCCGCCCTTAGTTTTACTCGTAACAAGGCCGGTTACAATTTCGCCAGTCTTATGCATGTCAACTATTTTTTCCCATGCACGTGTAGTCCTGGCCTGCTTGCGGCTTAAATGAAGGTTGCCATCTTTATCTTCTTTTTCTGCAACCATCACTTCTACTTCATCGCCTACTTTTAAGTTAGGCATGTCGCGAAATTCATTCAACCCCACAAGGCCGTCACTTTTAAAACCAATGTTAATGACAACGTCTGTTTTTGTCATACCTACAACGGTACCTGATATCATTTCATTATCATTGATCTGCTTGAAAGTTTTATCGTAAACTTCGTCATATTTTGTTCTCTCTTCTTTGTTATAAGAAGTTACATTTCTTTTGTCAACGCTCCAGTCAAAATCATCATGGGCTGAGGCAAGCGCTTCTTCGTGAATTTCCTTATCAGTAGGCTGCACTTCAGTCGCCGCTGCTGTAGATTCTACATCCGGAAAGTCAGGAAAGGGAACACCTTCAATACCTCCTTGTGGCATCTCTTCAATTGATAATTTTGTTGCTTCTTCAGAAGCCGGAACCTGGGGCGCTTCTGGTGGATTTGTTTGTGGATTTTCCATAGTCTCCTCAACAGGTAATGTTTTTGTTGCTGCAGGTGCCGGGGCTACCTCCTGTTCATCAGCATTTTGGTTATTAATGTCGTTATTCATATTATTATCCCAAACGATTTTTATTTTGGGACTGCAAAGGTAATAAAATACAGCTATTTTTTCTCTCTAATATTGACTATGGTGCCGGCAAACACAGTTTTCAAATAACATTTATTTTTAATGATACATTAATATAAATTGCATCACATTTTATTTTTCTAAAAAAACTATAATGAAGCGATGGCTTGAAAGTGTACAGAGAACCAATATTTTAAAATCGGTTGTTTATTTTTTGATCGGAGTGGTCACCTATCCCGGGCTGGCGATCATTAATACAATAAATATCAGGGGTACAGAAAACTTAAAAAATCTTCCTAAGCGAAATGTGCTTTTTGTGAGCAATCATCAAACCTATTTCGCCGATGTAATTACGTTCATTCATATTTTTTGCGCTGTAAAGTGGCGTAAAGAAAACCGGCTCGGTCTACCTTTTTATTTATTAAACCCATTTACCCGCGTGTGTTATGTAGCTGCCGCTGAAACGATGAAGAGCAGTTGGCTCACGAGGCTTTTTAGGTGGGCGGGCGCTATCACGGTGAAGCGTACGTGGCGGGCCGAAGGTAATGAAGTGAGGCGTGGACTTGACCCAGGCGATACACGTAATATCTCCAAGGCTCTTGAAAATAACTGGGTGATTACTTTTCCTCAAGG
>JBBPZF010000073.1:0-2106 GCA_038199105.1 Chitinophagales bacterium
CAAGCTTTGGTAAAAAAAAAAGAGACAAGTCTTACAAGAAATGCTTCTATCTGTGATTTTAAAACACCTTTACCAGTATGTATCTAAAAGATCAAAGCCGCCTAAGTTTAGGACGGCTTTGTATAGTTTTTAATAACCATACCCTATTTATAATATCGATCTATAACATACCTCGTCTTTGTAGTATATTGAAAAATATATTCACCTGTTACCGGATCAGCTTTAACGATGTTTGGTCCATCAGTAACTACTACACCCGCAGCGGCCATCTGTGCCAAATCAGCCGCATTCAATTTTACCTTGAAATTAGTGAGGGTGCCACCATTATTCGTAAAAGATATTACGTAACGTGGGCCAATATAATATCCACTTGAAACCTCTACCTGGTTTGCATTGTCCGCAATAAAAGTGTTTACATTCCCAGTAAAAGAAGTGCCGTCTGGAGGTCCACTCATCACTGGCTTGCTCCAGCGGGTGAAGTCCCAATTGTAATCCCCGGCAATTAGATTTCCTATAATATTGAAATACAGTGTGTTTAGGTTGGAGGTTAGTGCAACGCCTCCACCATCTTTGATTGATATAGGTAACAAATAACTCTTAGCAGGATCAATCTTGCTCTGATAAACTTGCAATGAAGTAGTTGCATATTGCTCACCAGCCGGAATGATCACACTGGTACTCCCAATAGTGTAAGCATCTGTTGGAAGAAGCTCAAAACTGGTTCCGTTTGCCGCATTATAAGTGGCAATAAGTGCGTCATCTACTCCCAAAGTTACAGTAATAGGGCTTTTCGGTAAGTTAACAGAGGCCAGGTTAACTTTTATATCATAAGCAGAAGTGTCCGAAGAAAATCTTACGTTGCTTGCGCCAAAGTTTGTAAGACCGCTTTTTATAAGTAATACATGATCTTGTAAGCCTGAGAAGTCGGTTTCCAGTTTATAACCTTTATCCTTTACGCAGGAGTTAAGATTTGCCAGTAGCAAAGGTGCTATCAAAAGGCACATCCATTTATTTAATTTCATTTTCATAATTTTTATTTTAATTAAATTTTTTCTACTGCATCCACCATATCTTATTTGTCTGATGATCTATTGTACCTTCTGCGTTTACATTCTCCGGATTCTTTGAATATTCGCTGGTAGGATATTTCAAACGCAATGGTATTTTTGGTATATCGATATAGGGTGAATAGCTTAATGGTGTATTCCCTAAGGGACCTGCATAAGGTGGAGTGCCAGTATGCAAATAATCAAATTTCCGATAGTCTCCATAAGATTCCGCACTATTAATGCTGATAAGTGCTGCCCATTTTTGACGAAGTATAATAGTCTGTTTGGCAAGCACGCTGGTAGCAGTACTATAGTCGACATCAGTATTTCCAGCCTGACTTGCATACCATGATGCAAATGTACTTGCATAGCTCGCAACACCCAGATACCTGAAAGATTCGATGATTCCCTGCTGATAAAGAGCCGCATCATCCCCGGGAATATATCCAAGAGCAACAGCTTCTGCTTGCAAAAAATAACTCTCTGACGCCAGCATAACTACCGCTGGAGCACTCGGACTGATAAGAACACCTGGTCCAAAGATTGAATATTTTCCGTTTACAGGGTTACCGTTTGCCAAGCCCAGTTTATTGCCAACAAAATTTGAAGTTCCTCCAACAGGTGCAAATTCTCTGTCTAATCTTGGATCTTTATTACCTTGATAATAATTCACAGCAAATTCATTAGCGGCCCAGAAGTCGCCGAAACTTGACTGAGGCTGACCACTCAAGTTATAAAAACGCTGCCAAAAGGGATTACCTTGGCCCGTTGAATTTACATATCCAGGTTGAACCAGCGCATCGGTAGTTAAAAACCCCCCTGGTTCAGCAACAGTTAGAGCAAGGTTCGGTTGAAAAAAAGCAGGTTTCGTTGTCAATTGAGACATTTTCAACAACATCTCAAGCCTGATGGTGTTCGCAAACTGAACCCATGAGGTCTTATCACCTTGAAACATGATATCAGACTTAGCTGATGGTCCACCTGGAGCGGTGTTTATTAGTTCAATTCCCTTTTGCAACTCTATAAATAGGCTATCGTATACGTCCATTCCTTTCGA
>JBBPZF010000074.1:0-2118 GCA_038199105.1 Chitinophagales bacterium
CAATTTTATGAGCCATATAGATTCAATAAGCATTCTCCAATATTATTAACTTATTGCCTGCACTAACAATTGATATTGATTTAAAATCTTTTCAATCTCCGGCCACCTGCCGGAGCTCACATGCTGGCTGATTGTGCTCTTCGATTTTTTTAACCGCTTTACTACATCCTGCTGCTGGCCGCCTTTCAGCAGTTCAAAAATTACCTTCGCCTGCTTTGGTGTCATCCTGCTAAAAATTGAATTTATATAATCCGACATCACCTGGAAGCTAATGTTGGCTTTTTCATCTGCTGTCACGATTATCATTCTTTGTGAAGTTTTTTCAAGTTCATCAAAAGCCCTTCCTGACAAAATAAAAGCCTTTCCTTTTGCCGCCCCAAGTGTTTTAATTTTCTCTTTAATTTCCCCGATGCCAATGCTTATCCTAACATCAGCTTTAGTTATATCGGTAATACTTATTGCTGCTGTTCTGCAAAGTAAAGCAATACGCAAAGAATCGCCGGGCTGTTTCAATAACGCCTGGAAACTATCACCCCTGTAAAATTCATACTTATGGGAACTAAGCGCCTGTTCTATAATTTTTACCAGCGCTCTTTCCTTTACTGGTGTAAGCTTTGTTGAATTAACGATGTCTCCTGTAAGAACTGCCTGCATAAATTTATTCAAAACACAAACATACGAATTATTTAATATTCCGTATAAATATACGAACAAAGCAGTAGTTCGTATATAAACACGAACTATAGCAATATTCGTGTATTAATACGAACTGTCGTCTTTATGAACTTTATCTAAAATTTTAAAAACTTAACCGGGCCTACATACATAACAGAAGATCTATTTTAAATTATTTACCCGGGCGATAGGTTTTATCCACCAGTTACCACATAAGCAACCGGCGATATAATTTTATAAATTATTATTTTTTAAAAATACCGCGAAGAGTAGTACTTTAATTGTTCAAATCTAAAATCATTCATTTATGGAAGAGTCAGCTATGGTAATAAAAGATAGCAGTGCAAACCCGGCGCCGCTTGGCTTATTGGCGTTCGGTCTTACAACCGTTTTACTTAACCTGCACAATGCAGGAATTTTTGAAATGAACTCGATGATCCTTGCCATGGGAATTTTCTATGGAGGCCTGGCACAGATTATTGCAGGCATTATGGAGTCAAAGAAAAATAACACATTTGGCATGACGGCATTTATTTCATACGGATTTTTCTGGCTTACGCTGGTAGGGCTAATAGTAATGCCGAAACTAGGATGGGTGGCTGCTGCTTCGGAACAGGCAATGGTGGCTTATCTCATCATGTGGGGAATATTTACCGGCCTGCTTTTCTTTGGGACATTAGTTATTAGCAGGGCATTACAATTCGTGTTTGCCACGCTAACAGTTCTCTTTTTTCTTCTGGCGGCAGGTGATGCAACAGGTAATGCAAGCCTCAAAACATTCACGGGATATGAAGGAATTATTTGTGGAGCATCTGCTATTTATGCAGGTGTTGGCTCTTTGCTGAATGAGATGTATGGAAGGCCTGTTTTACGATTAGGCCTTGCTATTAGAAACAGATAATAAAAATTTATTTAATAATCATGATAGATACTATACGACAGAAATTTATCTCGCTTTACCAGGAAGAGCCGATCATTGCAAGATCTCCGGGCAGAATAAATCTTATAGGCGAGCACACCGATTACAATATGGGCTTTGTGTTGCCGGCCGCAATAGATAAAGCAATTTACTTTGCTGTGAGCCCCCGGGAAGATGGAGAGATTCATATATATGCTAATGACCTTAACGAACATTATAGCGGCAACATTCATTCAATTGAAAAGAGCGGTATGCAATGGCCGGATTTTATATTAGGATCCCTGCAACAATTACAGAAAAATGATTACAGCATAAAAGGTTTTAATGGAGTAATAGGCGGAGATGTACCGTTAGGTGCAGGGCTTTCTTCTTCGGCAGCGGTTGAGTGTGCCTCTTTATTTGCCTTTGCTAAAATATTTTCTCTTGATATTGACAGGCTCACGGTCGTGAAACTTGCCCAAAAAGCAGAGAATGTTTTTGTCGGCGTAATGTGTGGCATAATGGACCAGTTTGCAAGTGCCTTC
>JBBPZF010000075.1:0-4454 GCA_038199105.1 Chitinophagales bacterium
ACAAGAATGCCGGGGTAGAAGCCTCATCCCAACCTCCCGATGAATCGGACAGGCTTTCTCCAAAGGAGAAGGAACTAACTTACCACAAACATTATTGAATGAAAAAAGACGACCGGTGCGATCGCCTTTTCATTTCATTTCATTCCATTCTTAATTCTTAATTTTTAATTTCTACGCTGGTGTTTTACTCATCTCTTCTCTTTCGCTAATAAACATGGACTCGACCAGCATAAAGCAAATTGATATTATTTATATTTACATAGATAAAACTTATAAGATTGAACATTCAACATCTTACCTACATTCTTGCTGTTGATACGCACAGGCATTTTGCAAAGGCCGCTGAAAAGTGTTTCGTGACGCAGCCCACACTAAGTATGATGATAAAAAAACTGGAAGAAGAGCTTGGTGTAAAAATATTTGACAGGAGCAAACAACCTGTGGTACCAACCGAAGCCGGAGTAGCTATAATTCAACAGGCAAAAATAATATTACAAGAGGCAAAGCGACTGGGAACTATTGTTAACGAGCTTAAGGGAGAAATTAAAGGGGAATTAAGATTGGGCATCATTCCTACAATTGCTCCATATCTTTTGCCACTTTTTTTAAATTCCTTTGTAAAAAAATATCCTCTTCTTAAAATAAAAATTACAGAGCTTACCACGCAACACATAATCGAAAAGTTAAAAGATCATCATCTTGATGCAGGCATTCTTGCTACTCCATTAAATAATCTTTCACTCAATGAACAGGTTTTATATTATGAGCAATTTGTAGTGTATGCATCAGAAAATGAAAAGCTGATGAAGAAAAAATTTTTGCTGCCCCGTGATATTGACACCAATCATTTGTGGCTTCTTGAGGAAGGTCATTGCCTGCGTGCACAAGTGGTTAATTTGTGTGAGCTTAGAAAAAAGGAACTGGCCACCAGCAATCTCGAATACGAAGCAGGCAGTATAGAAACGTTGAAAAAAATGGTTGACTTCAATAATGGTATTACTATTTTGCCGGAACTAGCTCTTAAAGAATTATCTCCTGAAGAATTAAAGCATGTGCGGCATTTTAAGCCACAAATACCGGTTCGTGAAATAAGCATTGTTACCTATCATCATTTTATTAAGCAAAAAATTATTGATGTTTTAAAAGAATCCATTTGCAAATCAGTGCCTAAAGAAATGTTATCTGCTAAAAGAAAAATAATTACTTCAATAACCTAAGGGGCCATTAAAATAAATTATGATTAATGCTGCATTCAATTTTATCTCCATTCCAATCTGGATTCTTCAGCAAAAAACTATTCCACACCTCGGCAAACATTTATACATTCGTTCTGCAAATAATCCAAATCAATGAAGGAACGATTTTACTCGCTTGATGTTTTTCGCGGCGCTACGGTTTGCCTTATGATAATGGTAAACAACCCGGGAAGCTGGGAACATATTTACGCACCGCTTGATCACTCTCCCTGGCATGGCGTTACACCAACTGATCTTGTGTTTCCATTTTTTCTTTTCGCAGTGGGCAATGCATTAGCATTTGTAATGCCAAGGCTTGAGGTGGCAGGCACTTCAGTATTTTGGAAAAAAATAATTAAAAGGACTGTAACCATATTTCTTATCGGACTTTTTTTAAACTGGATGCCATTTGTAAGATGGGACAATGATCATATTGTATTTAAACAATGGAGCTATATTGACGTTAATGGATTGCCCGCGGGAGTAAGGATTCTGGGTGTATTGCAACGCATCGCTTTAGCTTACTTTTTCGCCTCCATCATTATTTATTTTTTAAAAATCCGGGGAGCATTTGTTGCAGCCGGTGTAATTCTTTTAGGCTATTGGTTTTTATGTGTTGCAGCCAACCCTGCAGATCCGTTTAGCTTATATGGATGGTTTGGAACCAATGTAGATAAAGCAATTCTCGGCGATGCACACATGTACCATGGTGAAATAAGAAACGGTCATGCAGTCGTGTTTGATCCGGAAGGTTTCATGAGTTTATTTGGCTCAATAGTGCAGGTGATCTTTGGATATTTATGCGGCGACTACATTATTAAAAAAGGTAAAACCGCGGAGATGGTGAATGGATTATTTGTTGCCGGCGCTGTATTCCTTTTCGCAGGATATGCATGGGATATGGTTTTCCCACTGAATAAAAAAATATGGACAAGCTCTTATACCGTTTATACAACAGGCCTTGCGATGGTTATTCTTGCGGTGATGCTTTATATGATTGAATTTAAAAAACACACTGGCTGGTGGAGTAAGTTCTTTGATGTATTCGGGAAAAATCCATTATTCATTTTTATGCTCAGTGGTATATTGCCAAGGCTTCTTGGACTGATAAGAATTCCCGGAGGCGCAGATGTTGCGGGAAAACAAATTTATCTTTCTCCATTCGGATGGTTCTATGAACATATTTGCAAACCCATCTTTCCTTCCAATTTAAATAATGGCTCATTGCTGTATGCGCTTTGCATGATCACCTTTTACTGGTTGATTGTTTGGTGGATGGATAAGAAGAAAATTTATGTGAAAGTATAACGGATGTGAAAAGATGCAGGAACCAAATCGTCCATAACAGCATAGAATGGAAATAATATCACATAAAAGAACTTATAGAATTTTAATTTTGTACGCGGTCTTAAAAAGCGCAGACTTACCGCGTTCCAGTGTTATAAATCCCATTCCATTATTAAACGCATCCGGCGCACCGCTTATATTTTCTATAGCAATGCTCTTGCGGTGAGGAGGTGTATAAACTTGTAAATAAGGATAAGAGCGCTCTGGGTAGAATTGTACTTCTATTCCTTTATCATGATTTCTTAAAACGCATAAAGGCTGGCAGGAATCTAAGCTTAACGTAAAGCAGTTATCAAGAAATGTACTTCCAATTTTTTTTAACGAAACAAACTCCGAATAGGGAATAAGTTCTTTTGTAGGAATTAATTCTTTATCAAATTCCACCATTTCGTGCGATTGGAATTCCAATTGCAGATTATCAATTGAATCACCCAAAGTAAAATATGGATGCCAGCCATCCTGCATAGGTATTAAACCTTCGTCTTTATTAAAGCACTCAGTCGTGACCGTTAGTTTATTATCACCTTCTAATTGCCACGTTACGATGCAATCATAATTAAATGGATAGCCTTTGTCATCAGCCCTATATTCATACTTCATGGTTACAGAGGCATGCATTTCATTTGCAATTTTACCGGTTACAATAAATTCTTTATCAAACAATTCGCCGTGTATTGCATTTTTTTCCAAATAAAACTTTTCAATTGTATAGTCTTTCTCTCCAAAATGATATTTGCCTTTATTAAGCCTGCAAACAAACGGTGAAAGCTTGCTTCCTAAAAAGCCTTTCGACGTAACATTTTCTTTAAAATCATCTTTGCTTGTGTAACTATCTATCACGTTTACACGCTCTCCTTTATTTTCAGCAATAAATGCATGAAGTATAGCGCCGCAGGAAGGAAGTATTTCAGCTACGGTTCCGGAACTTTCGTCTTTTAGAATAAATTTTCTAAAGCCGTTATTATCTTTTTTTTGTATTGAAAACATAGTTTTTCAAGTTACAGAATATGGAGCTAATTGGATTCTAAAATTTTCATAACTACTTTTTCTTCCGGTGTCAATCCATTCTTCTGATTCTTTTTCTCAAGCTCATCAAGGTCTGCAATATATTCCTCCAGCTTTTTACTCTCATACAGCGAGAGAATTAATGGGTGAACATAATATTTTTTGCAGACTGTCCTTGTATTTCCAAGATGCTCAGAAACTATATCAAGCGCTTCTACCATTCTTCGCTTTGTTTCTGTTTGCGTATCGCAGCAGCCGATTTCTTTCAATGCAAGGAAGGCCTGTACGGTACCTGACCATGTCCTGAAATCTTTTGCTGTAAAATCCGCACCACTTATTTCCCTTATATAATTATTTACCAATCCTGAATCTATTGAATGCCTTTGATCTTCTTCATCATAAAACTGGAACAATTCTTTGCCGGGTACATCCCGGCATTTTTTTATAACGGCAGCAAGCTTTTTATTTTTCAATTGAATGCTATGACTAACGCCTTTCTTTCCAACAAAATCAAAGCTTACAGCATTTCCATTAAATTTTACATGCTTGTCTTTTAAAGTTGTAAGGCCATACGAGCCATACGCTTTTTCATAAAAGCTATTTCCCACTCTTATATTCGTACGTTCCATTAAAGCAACTACTGCGGCCAATACTTTGTTTAGCGGTAAGCCGTCTTTCTTCAAATCTTTTTCAAGTTGCTTCCTCACATCCGGAAGCACTTTTCCAAAATCTATAAGCCGATAATATTTTGTGTGATTGCGAAGTGAATTCCAATGTGGATGATATTTGTATTGCTTGCGGTTTTTTGTATCATAACCCGTTGCCTGCAGGTGTCCATTTTCTTTTTTACATACCCACACATTCGTC
>JBBPZF010000076.1:0-4066 GCA_038199105.1 Chitinophagales bacterium
CCGAGTCCGTTAGTTCCGCAACTTTTTGAAGAGAAGAATCTTTTTTATTTAAGACCCAATTATGATCGTAGCCGCCAGGCACCTGGTCAATATCTCTCCCAATCTTTTTTGCAGTAGTGAAATCGAAAGGCGTTCCTTTTACAGATTTAATTTCACCGGTCGGAATAAGTGTCGTATCTACGGGTGTGTAATGATCTGCATCAATCATTAAAGTATGATCGAGAATGGTATTGCTTACGTCACCTGTCAAATTAAAATAACTATGGTTAGTAAGATTAACAGGAGTGGCTTTATCTGTAATTGCGTTGTATTCAATTTTAAGTTCATTGTCATTTGTCAACGTGTATTGCACAGTGACATTAAGATTGCCGGGGTAACCTTCTTCCCCATCTTTACTTAGATATTTTAAAGTAAGCGATGGAGTGCTGCTGTCCGCCACAGAAGCGCCCCACACCACTTTATCAAAGCCTTTGAGGCCGCCATGTAAATGGTTTTTCCCATTGTTGGCTGCAAGGGTATATTCTTTGCCATCAAGAGAAAATTTTGCATCACCGATCCTGTTTCCATAGCGGCCAATCAATGCGCCGAAATAAGGAGGATTTTGCAAATAAGGCTGCAGGCTGTCAAACCCGATTATGATACTTGACTTATTTCCGTTTTTATCAGGAGAAACAAAAGAGGTGACCGTGCCGCCATAGTTGGTAATGGTAACCTGGTTGCCTTTATCATTTGTCAAAGTATAAAGCGATATTTTTTTTCCATCAAACTCTCCCCAATCTTTTTTTGTGATGCCCCTTTTTAAGCTATCAGAAGAATTGTTTTCGTCCGCCTTATTCTCATTGTTACCTGAGCAAGATGCAAATGCAGTGATTATCAGAAATGCTACAGGAAAAATTTTTTGCAATCTTTTCATATTGTTGTTTTGTATTTGGTGTTAAGAAAATAAACTAATTTTTCCTGTTAGTTATTGAAGTGTAAGCACTACAACAGAAGTAGCGGGCAAAGTTACACTCAGCGATTTATCGTTGATCTTTGTACCATTGAATACTTGCGGGGTTATTTTATTTGGATCATCGAATGAATTGTAGTCCTGTATTTTTTTTGAAGAAAGTATCCTTCCTGTTACTGATTTTATTTTTTCTTCACCGACATTGAGATTAATTTTTTGCGTGTTTTTAGGATCAATATTTACCAATGAAATATGTATAATACCGGCACTGTCTTTTGATGCAGACGCCGAAACAGCAGGCAGCTTCTCTCCATTGAAAATATAATCACCGGTAGATATTTTTATGGGAAGCAACATCGCATCCTGGTGTACATTGTTCATCTCCATTACATGATAAGTGGGCGTCAGGATTATCTTTTCTTTATTGGTTAAAATTACAGCTTGCAAAACATTTATCGTTTGCGCAAGGTTGGCCATACGCACACGATCAGCATGATTGTTGAAAATATTTAACGTCATACCCGCTATCATTGCATCGCGCATTGTATTTTGCTGGTAAAGAAATCCGGGGTTTGTTCCAGGCTCCACATCGTACCAACCACCCCACTCATCCACAACCAATGCAACCCTTTTTTCGGGGTCGTATTTGTCCATTATAGCGGAATGCTTTGTCACCATTTCTTCCATTTCCCATGCTGACTTCAATGTTTGAAAATATTGCTGTTCGGTAAAGTCTGTTGCTGAGCCTTTGTGGTTCCAATCAATAACCGAATAATGGTGTAGGCCCGTGCCGGCAAGCATACCATGCGGAATATCGCGCATTAGTACTTCCGTCCAATGATAATCTGCACCGTTTGCACCTGATGCAATGCGAAATAGATTGTGTGTGTTAGTCCAGTCGGTCATGAAAGTAGCATACTGCTTATAAATATTTACATAATATTCAGCTGTCATATTCCCTCCACAGCCCCATGCTTCGTTACCAACTCCCCAGTACTTTACATTCCACGGCTTATCGCGGCCGTTCTCTCTCCTCCAGTCAGACATCGGGCTTTTTCCATCGAAGTTTACATATTGGAGCCATTGGGAAAATTCCCGCACACTTCCGCTACCAACATTTCCGGACAGATATGGTTCTGCTCCCAGGCGTTCGCACATGTTCAAGAAATCGTGTGTGCCAAAACTGTTATTTTCTGTGACGCCACCCCACCAGGTGTTTACCATCGTCGGCCTTTTATCTTTTGGCCCTACCCCATCTTTCCAATGATAGGTGTCTGCGAAACATCCACCTGGCCAGCGCAACAGGGGGATTTTCATTTTACGCAAGGCAGCAATTACATCATTTCTTACTCCTTCGGTATTAGGAATCATTTTATTATTTTCCCCGACATAGAAGCCGTCATAGATACAGCGGCCTAAATGCTCAGCAAAATGGCCATAGATATTTTTGTTGATCTTGATATTGTTTCCGCTATAATTGATTTCAATATTTGCGTTTTGCGCAGAAGTTATTTTTGAAATACAGCAAATAAAAATTAGCAGGCAGCAGGTTGATAATTTTTTCATGTCTTTAGTTATGTAAGCAAATAATGGAATGTCTTTTAAATTAATCTGCAGAAGCTTTTCTAATCTTTTGATCCGGTTACCGATAAAAGAAGTGCTTTAATATCACTTATAATGCAGGCGAGTTTTTTATCTGTCTGTGCATTTATTCAAGAGGAACAAAAAATGAAAACAACAAACATGTAGCAGTACCCTTAAGCATTTTGTGTGCAAGCAATCGCATAGAAAAGTAGCTTTAATGAAATTCAATCCGCTTTTATAATTCACAACCTCAACCCGGATATAAATGTATAAACAATAATTGTAGTTTTGACAACTATTATTCTATTTTCAAAGATATATTTTCCCATAGCATAAATAGAATTGATGAAAGGCTGAAACTATTTATGGTTGTGCATTTTCGAAGTTTAAAATACTTCCGGCATATTACGACGCAACTGAAATATTTTTCTTAACCGCGTTTTTGTAATCAAACGGCAGCCAGATGTAAAAAGTTGAACCGGATTTAATTTTACTCCTAAGCCATATTTTACCGCTATGCCTTGCTACTATTTCCCGGCAGATGAAGAGGCCAATGCCCATGCCTGAAAACGAGAGTTGGTTCTCGCCACTGACCCGGTAAAATTGAGCGAAGATTTTTTTAAAGTTTTTAGTCATTATTCCAATGCCGAAATCCTGCACCGTTAGTTTTACCCCTTCCTCCTCTATTTGGGTGGAGATATTTATTGCATTGGCGTTGGGTGAATATTTTATTGAATTGGAGATAAGGTTATTTATCACCTGGCCTATTTTATTTCTATCTCCAAAAATCTGTGCCGTATCATCCAGCTTATATTCTATTTTATGTGTAGTGGTTGTACGCTGCATGTCGTCAATTACTTCAACAAGCAGCTCATTCAAATCAAAAAATTCTTCTTTATAGATCAACTTGCCTTTCTGAATTTTGGTGACATCCAAAAGGTCGTCTATGAGCAGGTTAAGCTTAGTGACCTGTTTGCCCATACGCCTGATCGTTTCCAACGTTTTTTTGTCGCCGTTTTCGCGTAGCATGTCCTCTGCTAATTGCCCGTAAGCCTTAATAGTTGTCAATGGCGTTTTTAGTTCGTGGCTGGCAATGGATATAAAATCATCCTTCATCTTTTCTACTTCCTTCTGCTTTGTGATATCCGTATTGGTTCCCAGCCAGCGAATAATTTTCCCATGGTTATCCCGTATAGGAACTACCCTTGTAAGAAACGGGCGATAGATTTTGTCGGCCCCCCTTAGAGAGATAGTCATCTCAAAAGGGTCTCCGGTTGTTAAACTCCGTTTCCAATTTTCGAGTACGGCAGGTAAAAATTTTGGATCGTTCACTGATTGCCAACCCCACCCCTCTACTTCCTGCGGTGTAGTGCCGGTATATTCATACCACCTGTTGTTATACCAAAAAATCTCTCCATCCGCGTTTGCTATCCAGGCAAGATTTGGAATGTTATTCGCCATTGTTTCAAAGCGCTCCCGCATCTCCTCCACGTTTCTTTTAATGGCTACCCTTTCCGACACATTCATAAAAAG
>JBBPZF010000077.1:0-2278 GCA_038199105.1 Chitinophagales bacterium
AAATTAAGATCGGTAAACTTGTGACACAGTACCCCAAGTCGCTAATATTTTTTTGGGTATAAAACCAAGGGTTTTACATAAAATACCCAATTAAGGGAAATAAGAAATTGGGTATTATTTTATTTGACCGGTCTGTAGGCTTACCACCTGTAAAAGATCTAACAACATATCCAAAAGATATTATTCCAGGGCAGGGATTCAATAACAATACAACGCAAGTAAACAAGCATTTTATATTTTAGCAGAAAAAAATTTACAAATAATTTTTGCAGAAAAAATATATGATATGAACAAGCTGCACAACTACAATCTGAAAATTACCTGGACCGGAAACACAGGCAGCGGTACAAAAGACTACCGCTCTTATACCCGCGACCATATTGTTTCCACTGAGAATAAGCCGGATATTCTTTGCTCATCCGATCCGTCATTTCGTGGTGACGATACAAGGTACAATCCGGAAGAATTATTGGTTGCATCTTTATCCGGTTGCCACATGCTTTCTTACTTACATCTTTGTGCTGTAGCGGGTGTAGTTGTGATTCAATACAACGATCATGCTTCGGGAACTATGGAGCAAACACCGGACGGAGCCGGCCATTTTACAGAGGTTACTTTATACCCTGAAGTTGTAGTGCCGCACGAATCAATGATTGAAAAGGCAAACGAGTTACATCATAAAGCGAATCAGCTTTGCTTCATTGCAAACTCCTGTAATTTTCCTGTGCATCATAAACCAAATTGTACGGTTAAGAAAAGCTAAGAAGATATACAAAACGTTCCTATGGAACGATCTGCCAATTTTTATTTTTTGCTACCCACTAAATTTTCCTAAGGAACATTTGCTTTTTTAATTGCACACCTGCGAAGAAGTTCTTTGGACAAACATTGGTAAGTATATATCATTCGAAATCTTCTATCTCCCAAATTATTAGCTTTGCCGGCTTATGATTTTAAGAACCGAAGCGTGGAAGACGTGGAAATTATCTACACCGATTATTCTTGGTGAACTTACCCAAATGGCATTGGGTATTATTGATAATATTATGGTTGGTTCTATCAGCTACAAGCATCTTGCTGCCGCGGCATTGGTGAATAGTGTAATGAATATTCCGTTTGTACTGGGCATCGGCATCACCATGTCAATATCACAAACCGTATCAATGGCGCATGGCCGTAAAGACGGGCTTAAGGTCTCACACTATTTATACAACGGCTTTTGGCTCTGCACTTCTGTTGCCATCATCATTGCCCTTTTTTTAAATTTCAGTGGAGGCGTTTTATTCCATTTAGGGCAAGATCAAACTGTGGCGTTGTTAGCGGTGCCTTTTTTACAATTGATGGGCTGGTCAACCATACCCATGCTCATGTTTATTTCTTTAAAACAATTTACCGATGGCCTGGAAAGAACAAGGACTGCGATGATACTTTCCCTTTCTGCTTTGCCCGTAAATATTTTTATAAACTGGCTATTGATTTATGGCAACTGGGGACTTCCACGGCTTGAATTAGTTGGTGCAGGCCTGGGCACACTAACCACGCGGATACTTATCCTGGTTGTATTTGCAATCGTTTTGCAAAAACATTCAACGTTCAGAAAATATATCGCCGTAAGAAAAAATCAATGGGTGATAAGGACTCAAACGATAAAGGATTTGTTATACATCGGCATACCCAGCAGCCTGCAAGTTGCATTGGAATCAGGAGCTTTCGCGGTTTCTACCATTATAATCGGCACGCTTGGAGCAATACAATTGGCAGCACACCAGATCGCGCTCAGTTGTGCGTCTGTTGCATTCATGGTTTCGTGGGGCCTTGCACAAGGTGGTTCTATAAGGGTAAGCAATGCATGGGGAAGAAACAGTTGGATGGATATAAATAATATTGGAAAAAGCACATTAATCAGTGGGTTGCTTTATGGAATATTTGGCGCCATATTTTTTATTACTTTAAGAAATATTTTGCCTCGCGCTTTTAGTGGCAATGCTGAGGTTCTCTCGCTATCTGCTATATTAATGTTGTATGTTGCCATTTTCCAAATTTCAGATGCCACGCAAGCCATAGGAGCCGGGCTTCTCAGGGGCATTAAAGATGTAAGGACACCTACATTATATATTGCAATCGCCTATTGGGCTATTGGTATCCCGCTTGGTTGCCTCATGGCATTCACTTTTAAAATGGGCGCTGCCGGCATGTGGATTGGTTTTGTGGGCGTGCTTACCTACTAATCAATATATTTAAACAGGAGGTATTTTAAAATTCTGGGGAGAAATGTAAC
>JBBPZF010000078.1:0-6420 GCA_038199105.1 Chitinophagales bacterium
ACTTGATGATCCTAAAAAGATTGTTATTACTTTTCATCAGAAGCCAGATGCAGATGCGATGGGCTCCGGGCTTGGCCTCTATAATTTTCTTATGCAGCTCGGCCATACGGTTACGGTGATATCCCCTACTAACTGGGCGTCCTTTTTAAGCTGGATGCCCGGTGCAAAAAAGGTATTGGATTTTGAAATGCAAACCGATAAGGCAACCAATGTGCTGAAACAGGCTGATTGGGTATTCTGTCTCGATTTTAATGTACTTAACAGGGCAAAAAGAATGGAGCCTTTGCTGGTAAGTAGCGATGCAAAAAAAATACTGATTGATCACCATCAGCAGCCACAGGTGGAAGCATTTGACTATGGCATAAGCAATGCTGATAAGAGTTCTACCGCAGAAATGGTTTATGACTTTATTGTTGCAAGCGGACATTCGGATAAAATAAATACAAGAGTTAGCGAATGCCTTTATGCAGGCGTAATGACTGATACAGGATCTTTTCGCTTTAATTCCACTTCATCGAGTGTTCACAGGATGATCGCCGATCTTAAGGACAAAGGCCTTGAACATAGCCAGGTGCATGAAAATCTTTTCGATAATTTTTTAGAGGGACGTTTTCGTTTTTTTGGAAATATTTTATTGAACAGGATGGAAGTGTTTTATGAATACAACACGGCGCTTATCGCCATTCCGCAACAAGACCTTATAAAATACAATGTGAAAACCGGGGATACGGAAGGCCTCGTAAATTTTCCCTTGAGCATTAAAGGCATTAAGCTCGCGGCCGTAATCATTGATCGTGGGGACGAGCGTAAAAGTTCGTTTCGCAGCAAGGGCGGTTTTGACGTAAATACATTTGCAAGAAAATATTTCAATGGCGGTGGTCATTTTAATGCAGCGGGTGGTAAAAACAAGGAGCCCTTAGAAGAAGTGATAAAGAAGTTCAAACAAGCGATTGAAGAAAGCAGGGCACAATTAACAAGTTACCAATTTTAAAAAAAAATAAAACATGAACAAATCAATTTTCCTGGCAGCAGTCGCGATGGCGATATTAGCAGCGGGATGTGCTGATCAAAAATTTAAGAAAGCACCGGATGGCTCGGAGTATAAACTTTTCAAAAATGAAAGCGGCAAAAAAGCTGTGAAAGGAAATATACTTGAACTTAATATTATTGCAAAATACAAAGACAGCATTCTTTTCAACAGTGATGACAATGGCATGCCGCGATTTGTACCTTTTGATACCGCTACATTGCCTCCATTTTTTAAAGAAATAAACGAAGGCGATAGTTTGGTAATAAGGCAATCAACTGATACCATCATGAAAACCGGGCAGGGTGCTCCATGGATGGCAAAAGGGCAGTACATATATCAAACATTTAAAGTAGCAAAAGTATTTCCTGACGCACAATCAGCTGACAGCACTGCAAAAGTTTATGCACCTGCTGCAAAAGCAAAGGCCTATAAAAACACGGTAGGAACCATTGAAAAAGACATGGCTAAAAATACCGGGCAATTAAAGAAAGATGATGACATAATCTCCGCCTATTTAGCTAAGAACAATATTAAGGCGGATAAAAGTCCGTGGGGTGTTTACGTTGCCATTACGACTCCAGGTTCAGGCGCAAAGCTTACACAAAATGATGTGGCTGTTATAAACTATACGGGCAAAACGCTTAATGATAGTGCGTTTGATTCCAACACTGATCCGAAGTTCGGTCATGTTGAGCCTTTATATGTTGATCTGGGCGAATTCAGGGTAATGCCGGGATGGATAGATGGTTTGAAGATGATGCAAAAGGGAAGTGTAGGAAAACTTATAATTCCATCCACGTTAGCATACGGAAAACATGGCTCACCGCCGAAGATTGGCCCTGATGAAAACCTTGTTTTTGATGTAGCGGTTACAGACATAATCTCGCAGGATCAGTATCAAAAAGAAATGGAAGCCAAACAACAGGCAATGCAACAGCAGCAGGAAATGATGCAGCAACAAATGCAACAGCAGCAACAGAATGGGGGAGCGCCTAAAAACAAATAATTAAATTAAGCATAATTGTATAGATGCCAGGCCTTAAAGCCTGGCATCTTACTTTTAAGAGAAGTAACACATAATATCTTTCCAAAATAAATAGCGTCTAAGCCTTCCCGTAAGTACCTAATAATGTGACGATTTGTTTCGCTTCTTTCACATCATGGACACGTAGAATATTTGCACCCATTTGTAGCGCAATCGTATTAAGTACCGTGCTACCATTGAGGGCTTCTTCGGGAGACACCTCAAGCGTTTTATAAACAGTGGATTTTCTTGAAAGTCCTGCCAGCATCGGCACATTAAGCAATTTTAATAAAGAAAGATTTTTGAGTAGGGTGAAATTGTGTGCGATTTTTTTTCCAAAGCCAAAGCCCGGGTCTATGATAATATCTTTAATGCCGGCCTTTCTGCATTGATTTATTTTCTTTATGAAAAAATCCAGCACTTCTTTAGTTACATCGTCGTACACGGCCTGCTGTTGCATGGTTTCGGGTACGCCTTTCATGTGCATAGCTATGTAGGGCACTCCTAATGCCGCAACAGTATCTATCATAGCCTCATCCATGTTGCCGGCGCTTATGTCATTCACTATAGAAGCGCCCGCCAACACTGCGCTTTTTGCTACATTGGCATAGTAAGTGTCAATCGAAAGAATAATATTTTCAAAATTTTCACTGATTAATTTTATGGCCGGTAACACATGAGATAGCTCTTCATCTGCAGAAATTCTTTTGCTTCCCGGCCTCGTGCTTTGGCCACCAATGTCTAATATATCTGCACCTTCCTCTATCATTTGACCAGCCTTCTTCACTATTTCATCTATGCTATTCACACGGCTTCCTGCATAAAATGATTCCCGGTTTACATTCATAATACCCATAACCAGCGGCTTATCTAATAAAACTAATTTGCCCTTGCAATTGAGTGAGAACATTATTTAATTATGTTTAAATTTGGCGATTATATGCAAGTTACTACCGATACCCAATACGATAGCGTCATCAGCAGGTGCAGGGAAATCTTTGTTAAAAAAACAAAAGACTATGGGACTTCCTGGAGAGTTTACAGAACTGTTTCTATAGCAGACCAAATTTATATAAAAGCAAAGCGGATAAGGAACATTCAGCAAACAGGAATTCAAAAAATAAATGATGATGTACCGGGCGAGTTTATAGGCATTTTAAATTATGCCGTGATCGGTTTGATACAATTGGACATAGATGATGATAAAATAGAAGACCTGGCGTTGCAAGACACGGTGAGCCGCTATGATGAAAAGATTTCTTTGGCAAAAAAATTAATGGAAGATAAAAATCATGACTATGGTGAAGCCTGGCGCGACATGAGCCAGGAAAGTTTTGTTGATCTTATCCTTTCAAAAATTCTTCGCATCAAACAAATTGTGCAAAACGATGGATTGACTTTAGCGAGCGAAGGCATAGAATCAAACTATTATGACATCTTAAATTATGCGGTGTTTGCATTAATATTGGCCGGATAAAAAAAAGTATTTATTTAAAATTTATTATGAGAGTATTGGTAAATATTTCCCGCGTATTGGTGGGCGTTCTTTTTATTTTTTCAGGATTGGTGAAGGCGAATGATCCGCTGGGCCTGTCTTTCAAGATGCAGGACTTCTTTGAAGTATGGGCGCAAAACCCAGGCCTCACAAATACCATGAATTGGTTGCACAATTATGCATTGCCTTTTTCGATAATAACGATCACGCTGGAGATCATAGTGGGCGTGGGAATTTTACTAGGTATATGGAAAAGATTTTTTAGCCTGTTGCTTTTGCTATTAATAATTTTCTTTAGTTTTTTAACAGGCTACGCGGTGTTGTCAGGTAAGATCGCTACCTGCGGTTGTTTCGGCGATTGTATTCCGCTTACTGCGATGCAGTCGTTTATAAAAGACCTTATTTTACTTGCATTAATTCTTATTATATTTTTTTGCGCTAATTATATTATTACTGTTCTTACAACAGCAGTAAATTTTTTTATTTTATTAATTTCAGTTTTCATTGTGCTCGGCTTTCAATGGTTTGTAATGCGCCACCTGCCTGTTGTAGATTGCCTGCCGTTTAAAAAAGGAAACAATTTACTTGAGCTTCGAAAAATGCCGGCCAACGCTATTCCCGATAAAAAAGATTTTAAATTTATCTACAAAAAAAATGGAAAGGAGCAGGAGTTTACAAGAAAAAATATTCCGGACTCCACGTGGGAGTTTGTGAGCAGGGAAGATTTTATTGTTGAAAAAGGAGGTAATAACGAGCCGCCTGTAAAAGATTTTTACTTGTCAACTTCATCTGGTAATGATTCCACAGAAGCCTTGCTGGGAAACAACGGGCACTACTATTTATTTTTTATTAAAGATCTTTCAGCAGGCACTGATTACTGGCTCAACAATTTTACTTCAATATATAAAATGGCGAAGCAAAAAGGATTGCCCGTTTATATTGTCGCTTCCCAGGCAGATGCAGCACAGCAATTTTTTAATAAAAGAAATAATTTTAACCTGCCTATATTAAGCCTGGATGCAACTGCACTGAAAACAGCGGCTCGCACTAATCCTGAACTGTATATGATGAACGGCCCCGTCGTAGAGAATAAATGGGGCTGGGCAGATTTAAAGAAGGCAGTAGAATAATTATATATATATGCGATTAGTCACAAAATCCTAATATTAATGTTTTCGATTAATGGATTATTTAATTGAGTATAGTAATGCTTAAACTCCTCTTAAAAAAATCAGTATACGGCTTACTCGTTTTAGCAGGTGTGGTCGTAATTGTATTTTTTATTTTCCAGGCCTTTGCTGATCCTGCAAGGCTTATCGTTGGGCAAACGGGCGATAAGCAAACGATGGATAATATTCGCAAAGAACTATACCTCGATCAGCCGAAATGGAAACAATTTCTTCTTTACCTGAACGATGTGTCACCAATAGCCATTCATTCGAAGGAGGAAATAAAGGATAAAAAATTGCATGGATTTTTCATCGGTGGCGATCAAAAATTGGCCTTTAAAATTCCTTATCTGCGAAGAAGCTATCAAACAAAAAAAGAAGTGGTCACTGTGTTGCTGGAAGCTTTGCCCGGCACGCTGTTGCTTGCGTTTGCGGCAATGTTCATTGCTACTCTCGCAGGTATTTTTCTTGGCGTGCTTGCTGCTGTAAAGCAAAATACCTGGTTGGATACGTCAGCGGTTTTTGCAAGCGTTATCGGCATATCCGCGCCATCTTTTTTTATGGCAATTGTTATTGCGTATTTGTTTGGCATAGTATTGCATCCTTACACAGGTTTGTCTTTTACAGGTAGTTGGTTTGCGATTGATGAAACTAACGGTGAACGTTACCTGACGTTACAGAATTTAATTTTGCCCGCACTTACATTAGGCATAAGGCCACTTGCCATTATTACACAACTTACCAGGAGTTCCATGCTTGATGTGCTTAACCAGGATTATATAAGAACTGCTTATGCAAAAGGCCTGAGCCGCAGCCAGGTTGTATATCGCCATGCTTTGCGCAATGCATTGAATCCTGTAGTCACAGCTATTACAGGTTGGTTTGCAGAGTTACTTGCAGGCGCTTTTTTTGTTGAATATATCTTCGGCTGGAAAGGGATTGGAAAAGTTACGGTTGACGCTTTAGAAAAATTAGATTATCCTGTAGTGATGGGTTCAGTACTTTTTGCGGCAGCTATTTTTGTGATTGCAAATATTTTGGCGGATGTACTTTATGGAATTATAGATCCGAGGGTGAAGCACTAAAAGCCCCATCCCAACCCTTCCCCGAAGGGGAAGGAACTAACTTATTAAAAGCTTTTAGTAAATAGAAGTTCAATACTGGCCTGAAGTTTGTCAATCAGTCTTGTTCCAATACTGGCCTTTCAAGTTTGTCAATCAGTCTTGTTCCCCTTCGGGGGATAGGGGGGCTGTCTTCTTATCTTATCACAACATCTTTTATCACCTTCTCGCCCAATGCCTCGTTTACTCTTTCGATTATTTTTTCTTTTTGATAAAGTAATTCATTCTTTAAAGGGGCAACGGTTGAGTAAATGAATAAAGTGGATTTTATTATCTCAATTTTATCAGTGTAGCGGGCGATCGTTTTGCCCATAATATTTTCCCACGCATCTTCTATTTGCAAAGCCTGCACACCGCCCTTGAGCCTGCTTTTATTCAGGAATTCTTTTAATGCGTCACCAAGAGTTATTTCAGCCATAGCTTAAAGATAAGACAAATGATTTCTTAATAAATGTGAAGTCGAAGCATTGACACTTATGTTAACTGAATGATCTGAACATCGTTTTTAAATTCTGCAAGAGCCGCTTCCAGCCGCTCACGGTGTGTGTCAGTTATAAACACCTGGCCATTATTATTTTCAC
>JBBPZF010000079.1:0-4976 GCA_038199105.1 Chitinophagales bacterium
AAAATCATAAGCTGCTTTACATTGGCGCCTATTATCTTTCTAATGCTGATTTCTTTTTGCCTCGTCTCCACTGTATAAATAACCAGGCCAAGTAAACCAAGCACAGCTATGGAAATAGTAATAAAGGCAAGAGAGCCGATAGTAGCATAAGCATTGCTATGATCTTCGCGGTTGTAAATCTTTTTATCAAACCATTCATATTCGAAAGGCGTATGCGGATTTATTTTTTTCCACACAGATGAAATCTTTTGTACGATATCATCTTTGACACTTGCATTCACAAGAATGTTCATGTAATTAAAAGCACCTACCTTATTTCTAAATATTAAAGGGTTAATATATCTCGCGGCCCCTTTGTCATAAAAGTTTTTTATTACGGCCCTCACTTCTACATTGGTGCTATCATTCAGCCAAACTGTTTTGCCTACGGCAGCCGAAGCATTTTTAAAACCCAGCACACCCGCTGCTTTTTCGTTAATGATAAGATATTTTTCCGTTGCAGCCGCTTCATCATTTGGAAAATTTGAACCTGAAATAATCTTCAGCCCATGTACAGGAATGGTAGCGGCATCTGCAAAATAATATTCGCACTGCACGCCTTGCTGGTTGGTTGGCTTATCCTTAAATACCTGTATTGATCCGGTGCCACGGATGCCAAAATCATCAGAGGTTCTTGAGATATTTTCAACTCCATTAATACGCGATACTTCGTTAGCAAAGACTTCGTCATTACCCGATATGGGAACGGTGAGAATATTGTTTGAAGCAAAACCGGGATCAATGGCGTGCACATGAGTGAACTGCTGGTAATATGCAGAAAGAAAAATAACGATCAGCAATGAAAGACTGAATTGAAATATCAGCAATCCTTTTTGCAATGAAACATTCCCAAATAACTTTTGCGTTGAAATACTTTTTAATACCTGCACCGGCTTGAACGACGATAAGATCCATGCAGGAAATGCGCCTGCAAAAATACCGGTCAACACCGTGAACAACACGGCAAGTGCAAACAGCGAAGGATCAAATTGCAAGCCTGGTTGGTATTGCATAAGGGCGATGCACGCAAATACAAATGCTACTACCGCTATTAAGACCGATTCGATAATGTATTGTGTAAATACCTGCAAACGGGAAGCGCCGGATACTTTTCGGATACCAACTTCTTTTGCTCTTGTAAGTGCCCTTGCTATAGTGAGATTGGTATAGTTAAAACAGGCAGCCAATAATATAATTAGTCCTACACCCACGACCGTTAGCACTTTTGCCCACACGATTCCGCTACCAATTTCATTATAAATGCCATCTGTACCCGGCGTTACAGAGGATAATGGCTGGGCTCTAAAACTTATATTACCCCCGGGGGATTTGAGCTCCGGCTTTTGTGCTATTTGGCTTAAGAGTTTGTTTAAGTTATTCCTGGAAATATTGTCCTTTACCAAAACGTATGTATAACTATTATTCACAGTATTCCAGTTATGTTCACGATCGGGTAGGGCTTTTGTTTTTTCCAACTGTTGCACAGCTAACGAGGACGCGTATGCGTCAAAGTCAATATGTGATTTGCCGGGTGGATCTTTTAAAACTCCCGTCACCTGGAATAATCCCAATGTTTCAAAATTTAAAATCTTACCAAGTGGATTTGCGTTACCAAAAAACTTTAGTGCAGTAGCTTTAGTTAAAACAATTCCGTTTGTAACCGCAAACGCATCTTTTTCATTTCCATCTTCAAGTTGAAATCCGAAAACTTTAAAAAAAGACGGATCAGTAAATGCCCCATTTACATAAAGTTTCTTCCCTTCAAAAGTGGCCTTCTCTTTTAGTGCAGGGTACAGTTGTACCGCATCTTCAACTTCATCTGCATGTTTTGCTATATCAGCTTTTAATGGCAAAGGTGTGCTCGCCAGTTCATATTGCTTGTCGTTTTTATTTTCAACAACATCAGAAAGCACACGATAAGTTCTTTGCGGATAAGGATGAAAAATATCATAACTAAGATCATCTCTAAGCTCTATCATTACGAGCATGCAGACAGCAAGACTTAGGGCCAATCCAAAAATATTAATGAATGAAAACAACTTATGTTTCCATAAACTCCTCCACGCGATTTTTAAATAATTCCTGAACATGATCTAAACATTTTATAAATTATGATTTTATAATAATTCTCTGAATCATGGTAATCCTATAAGCAGTCTAATCATGATTCAGACTTTTTTCATTCCATTCTCAAGCTTTTCACAGGATTTGCTAATGCTGCTTTTATTGCCTGGAAGCTCACCGTTGCCAATGCAACAAATAATGCAAGTACCGCAGACAATAGAAATACCCACCAGCGAATATTAATACGATATGCAAAATCTTCGAGCCAATGGGTCATCGCATACCACGCAACCGGGAAAGCTATAATTGCTGCAATCAAAACAAGCTTTAAAAAATCTTTTGATAACAATCCAACTATGGAACTTACGTTAGCGCCTAATACTTTTCTTACGCCAATTTCTTTTACGCGTTGTGTAATCGCAAATGCTGATAAGCCAAATAATCCAAGGCATGCTATAAAAATTGCGATACAAGCAAATACAGTAAATATGATTCCCTGTCTTTGTTCTGACTGGTATAGCTCAGTAAATTTTTCATCAAGAAACGAATATTGATAAGGTATTTCAGGAAGATATTTTTTCCATATTTTTTCAACTGATGCCAATGCCGAAGGAATATTATTACCTGCAACTTTTATAGAAAGATTATTGAAACGGGAATCGGCAGGCGATACAGGAGGATTCACCAAAACAATAGGAACAATTTTTTGCCGCAACGATTCAAAATGAAAATCTTTTATTACGCCAATTACATGGCCGTTACGTCCTCCATATTGAAAATCTTTGCCAACTGCATCCTGTGGCGACTTCCAGCCGATGGCACTAATAGAAGCTTCGTTCAGAATAAAGTTCGTGGTGTCCATACCGTAAGCTCTTGAGAAATTTCTTCCGGCGACAACCTGTATTCCATAAGTTGGTATAAAATCATAATCTGCAGCAAGAAATTTTATATCAGCAGTTACAGGCCGTAATGAATCACCTGTCATTGCAGAGGCTCCGTTTGCATCCAACAACCTGCCTGTAGGAATACGTGAAGATCGGGCCACGTCTTTAACCCCTGAGTTTTGCATCAGCTCATTTCTAAAAGATTCGTATTGAGGGTTAATTGAATTATAATAAGGAAGAGTAATAATATGTTCTTTATCATAACCTAAAGAGGTTTCCTGCATATACCGCAGTTGCTGAAACACGATGATCGTTGTAATAATAAGTACAATAGATATTGCAAACTGTGCAATTACCAAAACCTTTCTAAAAGAAATACTGCTTCCGCGAACTTTAAATAATCCTTTTAATGTTTGTACAGGTTGAAAAGATGACATGAATAATGCAGGATAAATTCCTGAAAGAATACCCACGACAAACGGAGTCAGGAAAACAGGAAGTAATATCTGCCACTTCATCAATAATGAAACAGAAAGTTGTTGCCCTGAAATTTTATTGAGCCATGGTAATGTAAAGTATAAACAAATGAATGCAAGCAATAATGCTGTCCATGATATTAATACAGACTCGCCAAGAAATTGAAATATCAACTCCTTTTTACGTGCACCTATTACTTTCCTGATGCCTATTTCCTTCGCACGTAATGCAGACCTGGCTGTTGACAGGTTCATATAATTAATACATGCAATCAGTAAAATAAATAATGCAATAGCACCAAAAATATAAACGCGGTTAATGTCTCCGTTAGGCTCTGTTTCATCATCAGTATGTGAGCGCAAATGAATATCAGTAAGCTTTTGCAAACCAAGCGTGGTAAAGTTAGAAGGCTGCTGGCCGACATATTCCTCGCCTGCCATTCTTTTATTGAGAAAAGCCGGGAACCGTGCAATCATTTTTTTGGGATCATAATGATCGGGAAGCATAAGAAAAGTAGAGAAAGAATTATTGCCCCAGTTTGTTCGCAGGCCTTTTTCGCCATACACACCAGAATCTTTCAAAGTATTAAATGAAACAAGCATACCCGGATGCATATGTGAATTAGATGGAAACGCTTTGTAAATGCCCGTAACTTTTACATTAAACTGGTTGCCCGCTTTTAATACTTTATTCATTGGGTCTTCATTTCCAAAATATTTTTTTGCGACTTCCTCACTCATCATTACAGAAAATGGATCTTTCAAAGCGGTGTTTGGATTACCTTTTAAAACATCCAATGTAAAAACATCAAATAAGTTTTCATCAGCAAAAAACACATTGGGTTCATTAATAAGCTTGTCTTTATATTTAAAAGCGACCGTCCCACTGTTTAATAGCCTTGTCATCTTTTTTATCTCAGGAAAATCTGTTGGAAAGTAATATCCGAAAGGCGGTGATATAGTGCTTAAATTAAGTGACACAACTCCTTCTGCATTATTAAAGCTTCTTGTAACACGATAAATATTTTCAGCATTTTTATTATACTTATCATAGCTTAATTCATTAAGAATATAAGTGGTAATAAGCAGGCAGCAGGTAAGCCCCACCGTTAGCCCGAATAAATTAATAAAAGAGATGAATTTATATTTCATCAAACTGCGAAAGGCGATTTTAAAATAATTTTTTATCATATTTATTATATTAAGTCAATAGAGAAAAATAAAAGTCATGGCCAATACTTTTAAATTTTAATTATCATTCAGTTCGCAAACTCTTCATCCCTGTATCCACAAAATGATGAGCATGCTGCACATAAGCCTGAGCGAAAGGCCCAAATATAATAATAGCCGAAAATGCTTTATTTCGGATCAAATTACGCCACGCAACTTTGAGATAGTTTTTGAACATACGAATCAGTTTGGTGGATTTACAATGACGGCCAGGCATAGTTTACCTATAACCAATTAATTGTATTCCAAAATATTGCCGGGAAGTTATGTTTTGATTCTTAGG
>JBBPZF010000080.1:0-6679 GCA_038199105.1 Chitinophagales bacterium
AGCGTATGGGAAAGCAGAAATGGATACCTTTTTTTCATCACAAAGTAGTTGCCTTGTCAAAATCCTACAATAATTTTCACATCCAATTTTGATAATTTCATGTTTAGTAAATCCTGATTTTAGCAGTATAACCACAGCGGTGCAGAAAAATCCATGTTTACTAATTAATCCTGTTGCAATGCCGCGGAGGTTAGAGGTTTGGTTGCTGGTCATAAGTCTTGTAACATTTGCGCCAACGGCGGATTTTACTTTGTCAAACTAAAGCCAATGCCAATATTCAAAGACAGCCTGCTTTGTTTAGAGTTATTAAATTCTGATAATACTCCATATCTGGAAAATGGGTTTTCAGAAAATGAGTCAGTCAAACCAACTAAATACTCAATACCAAAATTTGCAAATACTTTTTTCGTCAATTCCTTTTTATAAATAGCTCCTAAAGGCATTCCCCAATCCACATTCTTATATCTATTTATGGAAGAGGGCAAATTAATATATTCACGTTGAATTAAAATATCCAGGTAATTATCCTTCCGCTGTGTAGCCAGGCCTATGCTGATTCCAGCGTAAATGTTTAGTGCTGATTTTTTCATTTTCAAAAAGGAATAGCTAATAGTAAGTGGTATTCTAATATAGTTAAGTTCTATTTTTAAAATCTTTCTGTTCTTGCTTGGGAATGCACTATCTGCATTAAAATTTATGTTTTGCCCTTGCTGAGAATATTCTATCCCGGTTGTTAAGCTTACTCTCGAAAGCTTATAAGTATATAAAACATTGACAGAACTGTTAAACGTTTGGTCACCTTTTCGTGAAGCGAAATAATAGTCATGAAAACTTTGAGACTGTTTTCCAAAATATGTAAGAGATGGCTTATAATTTATCGAGATGTTATGCCTTTGTCCAAATGAAGATGCAGTCCAGAATAAAGACAGGGCAAATAGATAGGCTTTCATTAGCATTTTTTTAGGGTGACAAATAAAATATATAATTCGTTGCTTTGCCAGGGAAAATGTCTGACAATTGTTGTCAGGAAAACAACTATTTTATTCTCAGAGCTGCATTCTCTTTAGCTATAATAAAAATTCCCCCGGTTTGTTTTTAGCACGCCATATTTGGTCTGGCATGATTTTCTAATTGCATATCTCTGCGATTGTCTTCTTGCGGTCACACTTCGAATTTAAAAAAGAAATTCATTCGCATACACTCATCTCAAACTTAATCTCTTAATACAAAAGTTATGGCCAATTTACATGTACAACCTAAAAGAAAAAATTATGCATGGCTATGGATACTCATCCTAATCTTAATCATAGCCGGTGTCGCATACTATTTTATGGTATATAAGAAACAGGTACCTGCGCCTGGTACTACGTTTCAACATCACCCGTCACTGCAATGGCAGGCTGTATTGGGAAAACCAGCCAATGCTACAGGAATATTATCCTAATTATTTTAAACCTTTTAAAACATCATAAAATGTCCAAAGAAACAGTTGCAACAAATGAAAGCCTGCAAGAGCTTAGCTCTAGTGGTTTCGAAATGGTGAAAGGCGATCCCGATATCAGGGGATGGAAAGCAGTGAATGCTGCTAACCAGCAAATTGGAAAAGTAAAGGAACTTTTATTTGACGTACAGGCTCACAAGATAAGGTACCTTATTATAGACGTTGACGGTAAACCGCTTAACCTTTTGTCACGAAACGTAATAGTGCCGGTAGGCCTTGCAGAGCTCGATGAAAAAGAAAATGTAGTGTACCTGCCGGATATGACAATAGGCCATCTTGCTACCTTACCTGAATACAAAAAAGGAAAAGTTACCTATGAGACGGAAAGAGCCGTGCGTGATGTATTTATTCCACAAAATTCATCGGCTGCGGAAAAACTTGCCGATTTTGAATCACGGGAAAATCCCGAAAGGGAAGCGTTTTATGACAATGATTATTTTAACCAGGACCGTCTTTACCGCAGGAGAGACAATAATTATAAGTCCGGCGAAAGTATTATAAAGAAGGAAGCGCAAAAGGCAGAGGCAACAACAGAGCGTTCTGTAGATAAGGATGAAGAGAGAAATATTACAGGAGATACTATTGTAAAAGAAGATGTGGTATATATTCCCGATGAAAACGATCCTTCGATATTGAGAAAGGCTAAAATAGTAAGAGAAAGTCCGCGGGATGAAGATTAAAAAGTATTTATACCAAGATTGGTTTATTAAATAGAGATTGTCCCGGGCCTGAAAATCCGGGACAATTTTTTTGATCATCTTTTTGTGTTAACGGGGTGTTGGCGCCGCTCCAGCATCTTTCAAATACATTATATTTTTGTATTTTTATCTTATGGAAGTAAGAGAACCAGCTATAGCGTACAGCAAACAAAAATTATCGGTCGAAGAATATCTTGAAATGGAAAATGCCGCTGATGAAAAGCATGATTATTACAAAGGAGAAATATTTGCCATGTCCGGCGCTAAGATGCCTCACAACAGAATCTCAAGTAATTTATTAATTGTACTGGGCTTAAAATTAAAAGGAAAAAAATGTCAGCCTTATGGCAGTGATGCCCGAATTCATATTGAATCCAATACCCTCTTTACCTATCCTGATATCTCTATCATTTGCGGAGAAACAATTACACTCAATGATGACGATTACAATGTGCTGAACCCAACCGTAATTATTGAAGTGCTTTCAAAGTCAACAAAGAATTATGACCGCGGGGAAAAATTTAAGCTGTATCGCGATATAGCAACACTCAAAGAATATATACTGGTAGATTCTGAAAGCATAGACCTGGAAATATTCAGGATAAATGAAAATGGCCATTGGGAATTAGAAGAATATAATTCGCTTACCGATGATGTTACCATTAAAGCCATTGATGAAACCGTTAGTCTCTCCGAAATTTATGATGGCGTGCCTATAGCGGATTAAGCTGGAAAGTCAATTGGTAACATTCTTAACACAAAGGATTATATCGCAATCTCCCTCCGGAAATCTTAAAATATATTTGCCTGATTAAAATTAAAGTTGAGCAGATACGTCTTACTTATAAACGAAGCGTTTTTGCAAAAAAGCGTTATGGATATTTGCGTATCATTTACCAATTGAACTAATGAATAAAAAGCCCGGCATTCTTCATTTGCTTAAGCCTTATTTAGGCATCGTTACGCTGTTAATTGTGTTTACAGTTTTCAGTAACGGCATCAACTTGTTGATTCCAAAGCTTATCTCAAAAACCATAGATGCATTCAGCCTTGGTAATTTTTCTTTTAAGCCCATAATAATACAATTCAGTATAGCGGTTATTGGCATTTTTATATTTAGTTATTTGCAAAGTATTATTCAAACCTATGCCTCAGAAAAAGTTGCAAGAGATTTAAGAACGAAGCTTGCAGATAAAATCTCAAAACAATCCTACGCATTTATTGAGCAGGCGAATCCTTCAAAATTATTAACCAATCTTACGGCTGATGTTGACTCTATAAAACTTTTTATTTCACAGGCGATAGCCTCTATTGTCTCTTCTTTATTTATCATTATCGGTGCGAGTATTTTAATGATAACTATCAACTGGAAACTTGCCCTGTGTGTGATAGCCATCATACCTATAATTGGTATTACTTTTTTTGTGGTGCTTAAAAAGGTGAGGGCTTTGTTTATTCAAAGCCGTGCTGTAATTGATTGGCTGAATAAAGTAATCAATGAAAGTATTTTGGGAGCAGCAATCATCCGCGTGGTTAATTCACAACAACCTGAATACAATAAGTTTCTTGAAGCCAATACCAAAGCCAAAGATTTCGGGCTAAAAATTCTTTATCTCTTTGCTGGCCTTATTCCTGTGATCACCTTTACATCCAATATGGCGGCACTTTCTATACTTGCGCTGGGCGGTCATTTTGTTATTACAGGAAGTATGAGTCTTGGAAATTTTGCAGCGTTCAATAGTTATGTTTCCATGTTGATCTTTCCTATTTTGATCATTGGTTTCATGAGCAATGTGATAGCACAGGCAACTGCCTCTTATACGAGAATAAGTAATATCATTGAAACACCAGACCCGGCAGCAACAGGAGCAATAACAGAAAAGCTGACAGGCGAAATTGAATTGCAGGACGTGAATATGTTGTATGGTCAGGCGCCTGTTTTAAAAGACGTTTCTTTTACAGTTTCTCCAGGCTCAAAGGTTGCCATAATCGGGCCTACCGCTGCCGGTAAAACGCAGTTGCTTTATTTACTTACCGGTTTAATGATGCCTACTTCAGGAACGATAAAATTTGATGGAAGATCAATAGAAGAATATAACAGTGAATCTTTTCACCGGCAGGTGGGCTATGTTTTCCAGGACAGTATTATTTTCAATATGAGCGTACGGGAAAATATAGCTTTTAGTGATATTGTTACAGATCAATCATTAGAGAAAGCTATTGAAACAGCCGAGCTAAAAGATTTTGTTGATGCTCTTCCCGACAAGTTAAGCACCATCGTTTCGGAACGTGGCTCAAGCCTTTCCGGCGGGCAGAAACAACGCATCATGCTGGCACGTGCGCTGGCGCTTGATCCCAAAATATTGTTGCTGGATGATTTTACCGCACGGGTTGATAACAATACGGAAAAGAAAATTCTTGAAAATATTCAACGAAATTATCCCGGCCTTACATTGCTTTCCGTAACGCAAAAAATAGCTTCCGTTGAAGCATACGACCAGATCATTCTTTTAATGCAAGGTGAACTTATTGCCATCGGTAAGCATGAAGAATTGATGCAAACGAGTCCTGAGTATGTGCAGCTACTCAATTCACAAAAAAGTACCAGCAACTATGAATTACAATCTTAATGCACTTACGGAGGAGAAGCAAAAAAAATCAACTTATTCTTCGCTGAAGAGTTTGCTGCAACTTATTTCGCATGAGAAGAAAAATTTATTAATTGCGCTATGTGCCATTTTACTCAATTCAACCATCAACTTACTTGGGCCATTAATTATAGGCCATACAATTGATAAATATGTTCAGCATAAAATATACCATGGCGTACTGGTATTTTCGGGCGTACTGTTAGCAATGTATTTAATGGGATTGTTTACAAGCTATTTTCAAACGAAGCTTATGGGAAGTATTGGTCAGCGTATGTTATTCACTTTACGAAATACTATTTTTAAAAAATTACAATCATTGCCCGTTGCCTTTTTCAACGCTAATAAAGCCGGTGATCTTATTTCCAGGGTAAACAATGATACGGATAAGCTAAATACTTTTTTCTCTCAATCACTTATGCAGTTTATTGGAAGCATTGCAACCATGACTGGCGCTGGCATTTTTCTTTTACTGATCAATTTTAAGCTTGGTGCGGCAGCACTCGTACCCGGGTTAATCATCCTTGTATTTACTCAATTTATTTCACCATGGGTAAAGAAGAAAAATGCAGTGAACCTTGCCAGTCTTGGAGGCATGAGTGCGGAGATTCAGGAGAGCCTTAATAATTTTAAAGTGATCGTTGCCTTTGATCGGCGTGATTATTTCAGGAAACGTTTTGACGAAGCAAATCAACATAACTATCGTACAGCCGTAGGTGCTGGTTTGGTCAATAATATTTTCCTGCCGGTGTATAGCCTGTTCTCCGGCTTTGCCCAATTAATCGTGTTGGCCTATGGAATTTATCTTATTTCTATCGGCAGTTTTTCCATCGGCTTGCTGGTGAGCTATCTTGCTTATGCCACTTATTTTTATAATCCATTAAGGCAGCTTGCTTCTTTATGGACAACCTTCCAGGTGGCAATGGCAGGATGGGACAGGATAACAAAAATCCTTTATATGGATTCTGATGTTGCTACGATAGCGCATACGAATGGCATGTCTTCCGATGCATTGCTGGAATTCAAAAATGTGCATTTTAGTTATGAAGAAGACAAAGAAATTTTGCACAACATTTCCCTTAAATTAGAAAGAGGAAAGACCTACGCATTTGTCGGACCTACGGGTGGCGGCAAGACAACCACAGCTTCAATTATATCACGCTTGTATGATCCAACAAAAGGAACTGTGCTGCTCGATGGAAAAGACATACGCAGCTATACGCCGGAAGAACGTTCGCAAAAAATCGGCTTCATTTTACAGGAACCTTTTTTGTTTACAGGAACCATAAAGGATAATATTTTATATGGCAATGAATCATTTAAAAATTATGGCGATGAACAAATGGAGCAGGTAATAAAAGATGCCAACCTGCAAAGCTTATTAACCATTTTTGAAAATGGTTTGCAAACAAAAGTTTCCTCCGGAGGAGATAATATCAGTTTGGGCCAAAAGCAATTAATAGCTTTCATGCGGGCCGTGTTGCGTAATCCTGAATTATTAATTCTTGACGAGGCAACTGCAAATATTGATACCATGACAGAGCGTTTGCTGGAAGATATTTTAAATAAACTACCGGACACAACCACGCGAATTATTATAGCGCACCGGTTGAACACCATTGAAAATGCAGATGAAATATATTTTGTAAATGCCGGTGAAATCAATCGTGCCGGTTCTTTCAACGACGCCGTGAATAAATTGTTGAAGGGTAAACGGGTGAGTTGAAATGATTTTTATAAATTATAACTGGTCCCAGGAGAAGTTTAATATAAGAAGCTATGACATTAAAACACCTGCGTTATGACAAAAATGTTTATTACAAAATACTAAA
>JBBPZF010000081.1:0-5015 GCA_038199105.1 Chitinophagales bacterium
AACAGATTTTTTAAAAAGCCTATAATTAATGTGAATAACCCACCTGATTATTTTGAAAATGAAAAATCAACGTATTTTTGAGGGTACTGAATAGTTACAATACCTGCATAAAGCTTTTCAAAATTATACATAAACTGTATGCAGGCGGAGTGATGTTTGATATGAAGTTCGACCTAAGCTCTGATGACAGAATGTATTGCTCGGAATTTGTTTATAAAAGCGTTGAGCGGGCGAATGATCATGGGATCACTATTCCGTTAACAATGTTCAACGGTGTAAAATTTGTGGCGCCGGACAATCTTTACCTGAACCAGTTTTGCAAAGAGATATTGCGCCTGAAGTTTCAAACCAGGTAATATTTTTGTTTAGGGAAATGTATTGGCCATCCACAATCAGCAAATAATTTTATAAATAAAATTTACATTTGCCAATCAAAAAAAATATGAAGAAAATAATTTTCGGTTTAATTACTTTATTAATATTAATAGTATCGGGTTGTAAAACAAGCGATGCCGGTGACCCAAAGGTAGTGCTGGTTAAATTTTTCGATGCTATCGCAAAAAAGGATATTGATGAAGCAAAAAAATATGTAACGAAAGACAGCGAAGGAATGATGAGCCTGGTACAGATGGGCATGCAAAGTATGAATGGTAAAGAAGACGGTATGCTTAATTATGAAAAGGGAAATATTAACGTTGGAATAGCTGTAATTGATGGTGATAAGGCAATAGTACCAATAAAAGATAAAAAATCCGGTGAGATGACTGATTTTGCGCTTCGCAAAGAAAGCGGCGCCTGGAAGGTTGCCTTCGATAAATCAACGCTGATGGAAATGGCGCAAAAGAAGATGAAAGAACATGGTGGAAATATGCGTAAAGACATGAAAGATTCTCTTCCGCAAATGGATTCAGTGGATAGAGAGAATATGCAACGCGCAGAAGAAATCGCAGATAGCATAATGAAAAAGTAAACTCCGTAAATATTTAGTAAAACGAGTACAAAGCATCTGCATTATAGGTGCTTTTTATTTACTACCGAAAGATATTTACCTTCAATTTTTTAAATGAAAAAAATGAAAAAATTTATTTTTATTTTCTTTGTCATAATGACGATGATGGCGGCTTGCGATAACTCTCCGGAGATAAGAAAAACAGATCCACTGGAATCCGGAAGAGGTTTCATTGAAGCATCATTGCAAGGTGATTGGGACCTGGCGCAAAAATATTTGTTACAGGACAGCACCAATCTTGAATATTTCAATGGCCTGAAAGATTTTAATAGCAAAAGAAATAAGGAGGAAAAAGAAGGTTATAAAAATGCCAACATCCTGATTGACTCCACTACCAGGCTTTCTGACTCGGTTACTGTTATCAGCTATTCCAATACTTATAAAATGAAACCTGCTAAATTGAAAATGGTAAGGAGGAATGGTGAGTGGCTGGTGGATTTTAAATATAGTTTTATAGATAGTACCGCCCTTTAATAGCCTATATGTTGTTTTTGCATGAAATAACATCCATAACAAAATGATTATGAAAATAATATTGGCAGTAGGAATTGGTAGTTGCATCGGGGGAATATGCCGGTATCTTTTGTCAATGTTTATACAGAATAAATTTCTTTCTGCCTTTCCGTATGGCACGCTAAGCGTTAATATAATTGGATGTTTACTTATAGGCATCGTGTTTGGCATAAGTGAAAGAAGCCTGCCTGGGGTAGAGTGGCGGATGTTCCTCGTTACCGGCTGCCTTGGTGGGTTTACCACTTTTTCTTCTTTCTCAAATGAAACTGTAGCGTTAATCAGGGATGCACAATATTGGCCCGCGTTCACTTATGTAGGTGTTAGTGTTGTTGGGGGACTGTTGGCAACATTCACCGGCATATCTTTAATAAAAATATTGTAACAATGGAAAATAATCCTAATGCGAAATTGTTGCGAATCTTTATAGGTGAATCAGATAAAGCAGGCAGCCAGCCTTTATATGAAGCCATCGTGTTTGAAGCAAAAGAGCAAGGCTTGTCAGGTGCAACAGTTACCCGCGGTATAATGGGATTTGGCGCTAACAGCAAAGTGCACACTGCGAAACTTTTTGATATTTCTGCTGATATGCCTCTGGTAATAGAAATAGTTGATACGGAAGATAAGATAATGGCCTTTACAAAAAATGTGGAGCAGCTATTTGAAAAGGCAAATTCAGGGGGCCTGATAACACTTGAAAAAGCTGAAGTAATAAGATACCGGCGGGCAAAATAATATATCGGCTACTTTTGTGCAGAACGATTTTAATAAACACTTAAATAATATTCTATGTATGTACTACATCCCTGGCATGGGGCGCACTATGGCGAAAATGCACCGCAGCTTGTAAATGCACTTATTGAAATTTCGGAAGGCTCTAAATCAAAATATGAAATTGATAAAAAAACCGGGCTGCTGGTCTTAGACCGCGTAATCTATTCTTCATTTCACTACCCGGTAAATTATGGGCTTATTCCGCAAACGCTTGGCCAGGACGGTGATCCGCTGGATATATTGGTGATGTGCTCAGAATCCATACAACCATTGTGCCTTGTAGAGGCTTTTGTGATTGGCAACATGCAAATGATAGATACCGGCCTGATAGATGATAAAATAATAGCTGTTGCAGCAAACGATCCCGGCGTTAATTATATAAAAAGCATGGATGATTTGCCGCAGCATTTTATCAGGGTGCTTAAAAATTATTTCGAACAATACAAAGTGCTGGAAAATAAAAAAGTGGAGATTAATGATTTCCAGACCAAGGAAAAAGCGTTTGAAATAATTAATGAATCAATTGAGTTTTACAAACAAACATTCCCTAAATAAACTTTTTATGAGCATACACATGATAGTCGTTCTGGTAATAATCGGGTTAGTCGCCGGTATATTAGGCGGGCTGGTGGGCATTGGCGGAGGGATTGTAATAGTGCCGGCTCTTATATATTTCCTAAGCTTTTCACAAAAGGAAGCGCAGGGTACTTCATTGGGAATATTGCTATTGCCAATAGGCATATTTGGCGTTTGGCAGTATTATAAAGCAGGCTATGTGGATATGCGCATTGTGTGGCTCGTAGCCGGAGGTTTTTTGGCCGGCAGTTACTTTGGCAGTAAGATAGCGCTGATCTTGCCACAGGAAACAGTAAAAAAAATTTTCGCCATATTGATGATCGTCGTTTCTATAAAAATGCTTTTTTTTGATAAGAAAGCATCTGATGATGATAATAATAAAACGACAATTAATATTTCTAAGAATATAAAGTCAGGAGTTTAATAGCAGCGTGAGTCTGAAAAGTGCTGTACATTATAGGATAGAAAAATTAGTTTTAACCTCATCTTCAAAAGTACCTTTTTATAATGCGCAGCTTATGCGTCCGCACTTTTGTTTCAAGATTTAATATTCCCTGGTTGTCAATTTTGTCAATGCGCACTTTACCGGAAGAATGAATTATTTCATTTTGATTCAGTAATATGCCAACATGTATAATGTGCCCATCTTCATTATCAAAAAAGGCAAGATCACCGCAACGTGCCTGTTGCAAAAAATTTTCAAGCTCTCCTTGCTCAGCCTGCTGCCACGCATCTCTTGGTAATTGTTTGTTGATAAACTTGTAGGTCATTTGCGCAAAGCCGCTGCAGTCAATACCAAATACAGATTTGCCACCCCACAGGTAAGAAGTGTTTAAGAATTTATAAGCAACTTGCTTAATAAGTTTTGGAGTAACTTTTATTTCTTCAGGGTTCCAAACTTCACCTTTAAAATGTACTGAATTTTTTCTCCAGAAAGCCTTACCATTTTTAAATGCAGATAAGGAGCTTCCTAACGGAACATTCATGCGATGGCCATTGTAATCAACTTCGCTTACCCATCCTGCAGTGAGATCTTTATCAATATTTGTATAATGCTCTTCGTCAATTTCGGCTAAGTGGCTTTGCTGGCACCAGCCTTCGTATCCATCATATTTTAAACGAACTTTTACCCAGCCATCACCCTGTTCTATAGCCACAGATTTTTCGCCAAATAATGATTGAGATACCATTTCCGATTTGTGAGAAGGCTCCAGACGCAAAGGACTAACAGGGACGCAGCATACAGCATATTGCATAAGAGGTTTCAGCTATTTGATTGGGTTGTAAATTATGGAATTTATCTATGTTTACATCTTATAAAAAACACTTAGCAGTCTTGACGCCACAAAAATACAACGATACAGATGATAAAGAACTGCTGCAAAAATTTTATACAGACCACGATAATAAGTGGCTTGGCATCTTACTTCCACGCTACACATTACTATTATTAGGCGTTTGCCTGAAATATTTAAAAAATGAAGAAGATGCCCGGGACGCGGTGCAACAGGTTTTTTTGAAGGTGATAGATGAATTACATAAGTACAAGGTTGAATATCTCAAGAGCTGGATTTACATGATTGCAAAAAATCATTGCCTGATGATGCTGAGGAACAAAGGAAAAATTCCCCTGGAATTGAAAGAGCAAATGATAAAGACACCAGAGGATAACGTTGATAAAAGCTTATTAATTGAACGGGATATTCTTTTAATAAAAATGCAAAAATGCCTTCATGATCTTAATGCTGAGCAACAACAATGTGTAACTTTGTTTTACCTCCAAAAAAAATCTTACACAGAGATTGCAGCTATCACAGGATTCTCAATGTTACAGGTAAAAAGTTATATTCAAAACGGAAAAAGAAAATTAAAATTAATGATGGAGGCAGATATTTCATAAGTGAAAATGAACGATGAATTACTAAACATATTATCAAACAGCAACAAAGATATAGACAATCAAAAACTGATGGATTATCTCAGTGATAAACTTTCAGAAGAAGAAAAGCATACCGTTGAAAAAGCGATGATTGATTCTGAAATGATGAATGATGCTATGGAAGGCCTTGATGGATTTAAAAATAAAAAAGACGTTTCATCATTTGTAGAACAACTTAATGTCAATCTTAAAAAACAACTTGAAAAA
>JBBPZF010000082.1:0-3267 GCA_038199105.1 Chitinophagales bacterium
AGAATTTTTAGAAAGTTTAAAAAGTAATAATAGGTTCGGAAAATATTTGGAGAAAGAATATGGGAAAAATTATTGGAATAGCAAATCAAAAAGGTGGCGTAGGAAAAACAACTACTGCAATAAATCTTGCTGCAAGCCTTGCTGTGCTTGAGTTTAGAACGCTATTGGTAGATGCAGACCCGCAGGCAAATAGTACAACGGGTGTCGGCTTTAACCTTCATAATATTACCACGGGCATTTATGATTGTATGGTAAATGAAACGCCTGCAAAAGATGTTATCTTAAAAACCGAGATACCCTATCTTGACCTCATGCCCTCGCACATTGATTTGGTAGGCGCAGAAATAGAAATGATCAATTATCCTGACAGGGAAAGCGTATTAAAAAATATCCTGAAGGAAATAAAAGATCAATATGATTTTGTAATCATTGATTGCTCACCATCTCTCGGGCTTATTACGGTAAATGCACTTACGGCCGCAGACAGCGTGATAGTGCCAGTGCAGGCAGAATTTTTTGCATTAGAAGGCCTTGGCAAATTACTGAATACGATTAAAATTGTACAAAACAGGCTTAATACCGAGCTTGCGATTGAAGGACTTCTTATGACGATGTATGATGGTAGATTGAGGCTGTGTAACCAGGTGGTGAATGAAGTAAGAAGGCATTTTGAAGACCTTGTATTTTCCAGCGTCATTCATAGAAATACAAAGCTAAGTGAAGCGCCAAGCTTTGGCAAGCCAGCTATACTTTATGATGCAGAAAGTAAAGGCGCAATAAATTATCTCAATCTTGCCAAAGAAGTTTTGCAAAGAAATAATATGACAAAAATGACGCAGAAGGAAAAAGTGCTGGAGGAACCGTAATCAGTGATCAGTTAATCGGGTGATTAGTTAATCAATTAACCGTCAAACCAATTAACCAGTAAACTAGTAAACCACCAGGAATCTAGCAAAAAAAATGAAATGACAACTCCCAATAAAAAAGATGCATTAGGAAAAGGCATAAGGTCTTTGTTACAAAATATTGATACCGATCTCTCGGCTACTTCGGAGAATTTAAAGAAAGAAACCCATGAAAAATTTTCCCAGGTAAATAGGCGGATTCCGCTGGACATGATAGAGGCAAACCCTAATCAGCCAAGGCATGATTTTGATGCAACCTCATTAAGTGAACTTGCTGCATCAGTGAAGATGCATGACATTATTCAACCGCTAACGGTTTCAAAACTTACCAATGGAAAATACAGGATAATAGCAGGCGAGCGAAGATACCGGGCGGCAAAAATAGCCGGCCTTGCTGATGTACCGGTGTATGTGAGAGAAACGCAGGATTCAAAAATACTTGAGCTTGCCCTCCTTGAAAATCTGCAGCGGGAAGACCTTAATGCAATTGAAATTGCGCTTAGCTACAGGCAGCTTATGGAGGAGATGGATTATACGCAGGAGCAACTTGCAGAAAGAATGGGGAAAGAAAGAAGCACAGTCACCAATTATATAAGGCTTTTGAAATTACCCCCCGATATACAGGCTGCAGTAAGAAACGGAATTATAAGTATGGGCCATGCACGTGCGCTCATAAATGTTGATATGATTGACAAGCAACTTTTTATTTACAATGAAATAAAGAATAAAGAACTCTCCGTGCGACAAACAGAAGAGCTTGTGAGAAAGCTGTATGCACCCGCTAAAGATGCTGTTAATAATTCGGTAAAACCTTCACTGCCGCCCAGTCTCAAAAAAATTGAAGATAATTTAGCATCTCACTTTAGCACCAAAGTGAAAATGACACAAACTAAAAAGGGAGCCGGCAGTATCGTTTTCGATTATTATTCCACCGAAGAATTGAATTCGATTTTAGATAAAATGCAGGTGACCGTGGATTAAGCTTATGCTAAAAATATCCTTACTTATTATCATCTTTTTTTTCCTTTTCATTTTTGAAAACAATCTTTTTGCGCAGCAAAAGCAAGACTCGGCTTCCGCAGGTAAAGGCACCCGCATTGATATGCAAAAGCCTAACGAGGATACACTTTTAATCAAGGGAAATAATAAAGCAGATACTACAGGTAAAAATTTACTTGCACTCGATACCACTAAAAAAAAATTCAATCCCCATGTAGCTACTTTTCGCTCTGCTGTAATTCCCGGCTGGGGACAGGCCTACAATAAAAAGTATTGGAAGATTCCAATAATTTATGGTGCGTTAGGCACTACCGGTTATATATTTTTAGACAATAAAAAAACATACAAGCTTTTACGCCAGGCGGTAGTACTCAAGTCAGACACTTCTACCGCTAATGATGATCAAATAGACCCGCGATTCAGGGCTTTTTCTTTAGAATCTATAAGAACCGCGAGGAATATTTACCGGCAGAATATAGATTATTCGGTTTTGTTTTTTCTTGTATTCTGGGCGCTGAATGTTGTGGACGCTACTGTTGACGCACATCTTAAAGGCTTTGATGTAACGCCTAATATTACCATGAAAATTACACCGGGCCTTAACTACTTGTCCAACAGTGCCGGTTTGTCCCTAGTATTTACTTTCAAAGACAAGCATTCAAAAGCTTTACCTTCGCTGCCGTAAATTTTATTATTTTATTTCTTACAACTCTCTCCAACATGAATATCGCGTTGATAGGATATGGTAAAATGGGTAAAGCCATAGAAGAAATTGCTTTGCAAAAAGGCCACACTATTGTGCTTACAATAGATGATCAAAACCTTAATAAGCTCACAAAAGAAAATCTTCAGCAAGCAGATGTAGCCATTGAATTTACGATGCCACAAAGCGCAGTAGCCAATATCCTACAATGCTTTGATGCGTCGGTCCCTGTTGTTTGCGGAACAACCGGATGGCTTGAGCAAAAAAACTTTGTAGAAGAAAAATGTGAAGAAGCAAATGGCACTTTTCTTACGACCACCAATTTTAGCATAGGCGTAAACATTTTTTTTGAGCTGAATAAAAAGCTCGCAATGCTAATGAAGGCGCATGAAAATTATGATGTAGAAATTGAAGAAGTTCATCACACACAAAAAAAAGATGCGCCCAGCGGCACAGCCATTACAATAGCGAAGGGTATTATTGAAAATTCTTCTTTGAAAAAGAATTGGATAAATGAATCCACGGAAAATAAGAACGCACTTTCTATAATAAGTAAAAGGATTGATGCAGTACCTGGTACACATACAGTGAAATACACGTCTGAAGTAGATGATATTGAGATCACACATACCGCGCACAACAGGAAAGGATTTGCTGCGG
>JBBPZF010000083.1:0-7470 GCA_038199105.1 Chitinophagales bacterium
TAAATCAACGAAGGAAGAAAGTCCGTATAATAAAGAATTCGAAGCAAAGATGAAAAGAGCGGAAGACGATAAAAAAGCCGGAAGATACCAGGCGATAAAAACTGAAGATTTGTGGAAGTAGTTTATTTAAAGCAGGCTCTGGAGGATTTGCGTTATTGGAAAAAAACCGGGAATAAATCAGTGCAAAGTAAAATTTCTGAACTTATAAAAGGCATTGAACATAATCCTTTAAAGGTATTGGCGAGCCTGAAGGATTAAAATTTCATCATTACGGAAAGTGGTCAAGAAGAATTACTAAAGCGGATCGAATTATTTATGAAATTGACGAGGATAAAATTTTCATTTATTCTTAAAAAGCCATTATGAAAAATAAGTTTCAAATAACTGCAAAGCAAGCAGGCAATCTAATCTTCAGTTTTTAATTTGCTGAAGCCTGTTTGCTCGGTTTTAATAAATACCTGCAGCAAGTATCCCAGCAGGATAACGAGTACCGCACCAATTACGTTCAACCAAAGGAAAGAAACAATATCTGCTTTATAAATAGCTATAATAAAAATCTCTGTGATAATTGAAGCATAAAAGATGGCGTTTGCTTTTATTCTCTTAAACCAAAAAGCAACTAAAAAAATACCGAGTATAACGCCATAAAATAATGATCCTAAAATATTAACCGTTTCAATAAGGCTATTACCAAGATTGCTCGCAAACTCTGCAACGGCAATACAAAAAATACCCCACGCAAATGTGTAAAGTTTTGAAATCCGGTAATCCATTTTTTGTGTAAGATTTTTCCGAAAAAACTTTTTATGTATATCTACAACGGTGCAGGATGCCAAAGCATTTAAAGCTGCGGCGATGCTTCCCCAGGCCGCAAGAAAGATGATGGCTATCAACAAACCAATAAGTCCTTTTGGAAGGTAGTCAATCACAAAACGTAAAAAAATATAATTAGTATCATTGATGTCTTCGCCTGGTAAAGCCTCAGAGAGTACCGCTTTGTATCTTTTATTAATACTATTTTTTTGTACGGCATCATTGGGTTGTATGGATGCGTAATTCGCTTCAAGTGCAATTAAAGAATCTTTGAAAGGTGTTTCTTTCGCCCGGCTTACCTGCGTTTCATTAAAATAAATTGGCGCTTTATGAAACTGGTAAAAAGAAAACACCAACACGCCCAGCATAAGAATCAAAAATTGCATCGGGACTTTCACGAGACCGTTTATAAGAAGCCCTATTTTGCTTTGGCGGTTGTCCTTAGCCGTTAGATACCGGCCAACCTGGCTTTGATCGGTACCAAAGTAAGAAAGCGCAAGAAAAAATCCGCCGATAACACCGCTCCAAATATTGTATTTATCCTTCCAGTCAAAGCCATCTGCAGTCCTGCCGGAAGTTATCACATTCATTTTACCATTGTCTCCTCCTATTTGCAACGCATCAAGAAAGCCAACGTTTTCAGGCATTAAATGCACCACCACATAGCCGGCGATGCACATGCCGATAACCACAATTATCAGTTGTAATTTTTGCGTATGCGCTACTGCCCTCGCACCGCCGGTTACTGTATAAATAATTAACATGCCACCCATGATAAGATTGGTATAATAAATGTTCCAGCCTAATAGAGAACTCAATATTAATGAAGGTGCATAAATACTTATTCCTGTAGATAAGCCACGGGATACCTGGAAGAGAAATGACGTAAGCGTTCTTGTTTTAAGATCAAAACGGTTTTCTAAAAACTCATAAGCAGTATATACTTTGAGCTTGTTAAAGACCGGGACAAATACTACACATAAAACAATCATTGCCAAAGGAAGACCGAAATAATATTGAACGAATCGCATTCCATCTGTATAAGCCTGGCCCGGTGCACTAAGGAAAGTGATCGCACTTGCCTGTGTACCCATAATGCTCAGCAGCACGAGGTACCAGGGCATATCTCTGTTGCTCAAAAAATATCCGTCAAGATTTTTTGTTGACCTGCTTTTATAAACGCCGTAAATAATAATACAGCTAAGCGTTGCTATAAGCACTATCCAATCTGGTGTACTCATATTGCCATGGTTCTGTAGAAGCTTATTTGGAAAGTTAATTTTGGATCAGGCATGTAAACCGTTTTAATTAAAATACTGCGTAATAAGGTAATAGAACACCACCTGCATGATTAGGAAAACCAACACCAGCAAGTACCACCTGTTCCAATATGCTTTTTCATTTTGCATAACCTAAGCTTTTCAGATTGTTTATTTATTCTTTGGCAACGCAATCAAATTTGCCATAAGGCGATAAGCGCCAGGCACCCCTGCAGGCAACTCGCGAAAGAATACCAGGCTCGCGTACACGAAATTTCCTTTGCCATATTTAGCAATAGCGAGGCTTCCATTACTTTGCTCCTCACCTGTATCATGCATTCCCAGCGGTGTTTCAAAATGCGAATCTAACTGTGTAGCCTGGTAGGTACTACGCTCCTGTATCCAGCCTTCAAAATCTTTTTGCGTTATTTTATTTGGATAATTTAATACCGGGCTTTGCGGCAATAAAAATGTAACGGACGCATTTTCTTCCGTCACCCTTGAGCCCGAGCTTACAGAAAACGGATACGGCCCGGCTTTTATTTTTTGCTGGCCCACCTGGTTGCTCTTCATGTATTGCACAATGAGGTTTCCTCCATCTTCCACATATTTCATCAGTACGCTGTTTCTATTGGTGAGGTATTCATAAATATTATAGGCCCTGATGCCGGTGATGATTGCATCAAATGTTTTTAGATTCTCTTCAGTAAGGTCAGCCTCGCTTAATATTTTTATCTCGTAGCCCATTTGCTTTAGGGCATCAGGCACTTTATCTCCGGCGCCATTTATATATCCTATTTTCCTTCCAACAACCTTTATATCCAAGGCAACACGGTTCGCCTCTGCCAGCGGAAAATAAGTGATTGCAGGGATATGATTGTAGGCAATCGTTTTAGTATAACTGTTATATACTTCATCAGCTTTTTTTGCCACCGCATGGGTGATAGTTTTTAGAGACACATTGGCTGCTTCCGTCTTAAAGGTTGAAACAAGTTTACTTGCCGATGGCGTGATAGCTATTGAATCCCATCTGCCTACAGAGCCGGGTAAACTTTTTGATTCAATTTCATCTGTTTCCTGGATAGAATACCTACCTGCATTACCACCTGTATTTGATTGTACAAAAAGATTTACTGTTGCAGGTGCGCCGTTGATAGATATATAATTATCTTTGTCAAATTTCAATTCCACTTTTGGTAAAACGGCAATCGGCTCATAGATATCGCCTTTTACCGGATCTATCACCCTATATTTCACCGGTCTTTTTATTACTACATCTTCCCCATCAATATTTATTAAAAAGCTGGCTTCAAAAGATGGATCATTTTCGGCTCTGCCGATCATTTGCTGATCATCTACTTCGAAAGTACCGCCCATCAATGGTTTGCGGAGCCAATAGGGTTGAGAAATTTGTTTATTTTCTGCCACAGGCAGATCTTTGTTGATGGCAACATTTTCATTTGTTGCTAAAGGGATTGAAAGCGATGAATCAAAAGCACCCACCGAAATATCTTTCAACGTGGCCGTTACATTTTCTCTTTTATTTAAAACAAAATTTATTTTTAATGTATCACCTTGCACCACCTGTGCCTGCGATGAAGTGGCGTCTATAAACAATGCGCTACATGACACTATGATGTCGCGTATTTCATCTAACTTTTTATTTCGCCAATTGCCCTCCGGCAAAGCCTTTACAGAATGATAAAGCTTTGTTAGCGCAGGCACTGATAACTCCGGCTGATCAAGCTTATAATTCTCAAGAATAGAATTGATCATTGTTTGAATCGTTTCTCCCCCATTTATTCTTTTCCAGTCGGTAACAATTCCATCCATAAGATTTCCTTGCACCGGGTCACCTGCGGTCAATTTAAAATATTCATAAGACTCGCCTCTTCTTTGCGGGCGGCCTTCACCCTGGCTCTTATGCATTGTTCTTGCTTCGCCGCCAAGCTCTCCATAGCTTTTTCCAATTAAAGAATTATAACCCCCAATATCAATCTTCAATTGGTCTGGCGCGGTTGTATTATTGCCACCGAAATTATACGTGTTCCATAAGATCCGTTTTGCCTGCCACGGTTTTACGCCATACTTAAATTGCTCAGTAAATTTTGTTGGATCGGCAGCGGCTGTAAATGCTTCATCGGCTAAAATTGCCGAAGCCGCATGATGCCCATGACCAGCCCTTGCATCCGGTGGAAACCTTTTAATAATTACATCTGGCTGATATTTTCTTATCACCCAAACAACATCGCTTAAGATTTTTTCTTTGTCCCAAATCCGCAAAGATTCGTTCCAGCTTTTACTAAATCCAAATTCATAGGCTCTTGTAAAATATTGCTCAGCGCCATCAATTCTTCTTGCCGCTAATAATTCCTGCGTCCTTATCAGGCCGAGCTCAATGCCTTGTTCATCACCAATTAAATTTTGGCCACCATCGCCTCTTGTAAGACTTAAGTATGCGGTGCGGTATAATTTTTCCTTTGCAAAATATGGAAGCAGTGCATTGTTCTCATCATCAGGATGGGCACCTATATACAAGACAGAACCTAATACATCAAGTTTTTTTATTTGCTGATAAATTTGAGAAGAAGTGTGTGTTTCCAGCGGCGATTGGGCCTTAGAGTAAAGCAGTATAAATGACAACAGAATTAATAAAAAAAACTTTCGCATATTCAAAAAATTATTCTACGAAAATAAGGGAATGTATTTTCCAACTTGTCCCATTTACATAAAAAGCCGGAAAGTTTTAACTAACCGGCTTTTAAAAATAAACTTATATCAATGCTACCTTTTTGTATTCAAAGTAAGTTTTAGGCGTGCAAAATAATATGCTCCATTAAAACCCATTTGCTCAACCCTGCGACTATATATAAAACGGCCGGAGCTCTGGTTGCCACTGTGTGTCTGGATATCAGGATAGACATTAAAGAGATTATTTGCTCCTATAGTAGCACTTACATTTTCCGTTATGTCATACGACAATGACAGATCAGTAACCGTTTTGGCAGGAAAAGTTTGATCCAGCGTTTCTTTATTCCCCGTAAATGCATTTACCGGAAATTTCTGTGTACTGTCAGGGTTGATGCTTGGGTCAAGATATTGTACTTCACCAAATCGTACAAAGCGAAGCATTACCCCAAACTTGCTGTATTTATAATTGAAGGTAAGGCTGATCTTATTTTGCGGGTTCGCTACCTCTACCCTGCTTTGATCTTCACGGTTGAAGTAGTTGCCTATTTGTCCGCCATTTAATAAAATATCTGATGCATGAATTATAGGTTTGCCGTTCTTATCTTTCCTTACTACGTTATCAATAAATGTCATGGCAAGCGTAGTGCGCAAAGATTGTTTTTTCATAAACTTTTTTGAATAAGACAATACAGCCTCCAACCCACGGGCTCTTGTATCAATTCCATTGGTAAAAAAAGCTGCTTTATTAGCGTCATTTGCTATAAGTATAGCTTTTATCTCAGGACTGCTGCCGATGGTGTCAAAATTATTTGTATATATTATTCTGTTTTTTATATCTATCTGGTATGCATCCACGGTAACTTCGAAACCATTAAAAGGTTTTGCAGTCAATCCTACCGAATAGTTATTACTGGTTTCCTGCTTAAGTTTGGGAATACCTAACAAGCCTGCAAGTTTACTATCATTGGTGAACGTGCCTGCCTGTACCGGAGCCAGAGGCGTACCTACAAATACTGTATTTGTTTTTGCATAGAAACGTTGCTGCATAGAAGGAGCACGAAAGCCTGAACTTATTGAAGCCCTTAAACTAAACTGGTCGCTGAAACTATAGCGACTGCTGAATTTATAATTAAACGTGCCACCAAAATCGCTGTAATGTTCATAACGGCCCGCGCCTGTTAGTAAGAATTTTTTAGAAAAGTCCTGCTCTACATCCACATATATAGCCTCAATATTTCTTGTTTTATCATCACCTATAGTATTTTCAAAGCCAGGAAATACCTGCGCACCTGATGCGGCCTTAGAATTTACGTCATAATTTTTATAAGATGCCTCTTCGCCACTTCTTATGCCAAAGCCATCAATCCTGTATTCCAGGCCTGTTGCAAAATTTAATCCATCTAATAACGGCAGCTTTCTTGAAAAATCTGCATTCACTGTGTTCTGATAAAACTTTAATCCGCCTGCATCAAAAGAAGTTTGTGCGTTTGCAGCATCAGCGAATTGGGTATAGTTCAAAGAATTTTGTATGTCAAAATCAAACTTATTTATACCATAAGTATTGCTAAGGTCAAAATTCCAATCATTGAATTTTGTGCGGTAACCCACTGCCGTAGAAAAGTCCATAATATCTGTATGTATCTCTGGCAAAAATCCATCAGGGTAAATCGCAAATACATTGCTTTGGTAAACGGTAGCATTACCCGGAATGCCTGAAGGGTAACGATAGAATCCGGTAGCGTTTCCTTTTTTCTTGCTGTAGCCGCCAAAAGCGTAGAACTCGCCATTAGCACCAATTGGTATTCCGAAATTGTAAAATATAAGGCCGCTTTTCATTTGTGAATTACCAGCCCGCAGATCAAAATCATTTCTCGTTTTTCCCCGTGCGGATAATATTGAATCATCCTTGCTTACACCATTTACATTAGGGTAAATACTGCCCGTATATGTTCCGGTTCTGTTTGTACCACCCCGGTCAATATATTCGCCATTAAGAGTAAGATAACCCTTGCCAATATTAAAACCATAGCCCAGGGCACCCTGGAAAGTTTTCCCATCGGTGACACTTACATCAGGGTTATCCGTTTTTCCTTGGATTTTGAACAGCGCATAATTTTTAGGATACTTCGTAATGTATTCTCCATAGCTGGCACTCGCTTCCAGGATGCCTGTCTTCTTTTTTAATACAATGTTTATTACACCGGCAATAGCATCAGAACCATATTGTGCTGCGGCGCCGTCTCTCAATATTTCAATTCTTTCAATGGCGGTTGCGGGTATTGTGCTAAGATCAGTGCTTACCTGGCCGCGGTTGATAGTACCATTTACATTTACCAAAGCCGACTGATGACGGCGCTTTCCATTGATAAGTACCAACACCTGGTCTGTGCCTAAACCACGTAACTGTGCAGGATCCAAATGGTCTGTGCCATCGGCCACTGTCTGGCGCGAAGACTGGAACGAGGGAGCGATGAAATTTAAAATCTGGTTAAGATCCACCTGCCCAATATCATTAATAACCTGTGCCACAGGAATTACATCTACGGGAACAGGCGTCGCCAAATTACTTCTGCCTGCAGCACGGCTGCCGACTAAAACAATCTCTTCATCTGTAAATGAAGATGCTAAGGTTGCATCAGCGGTAACATTTTCATTGGCTTTTAAGGTTACTTTTTTGCGATACACCTGGCTGCCTACATAGCTTATA
>JBBPZF010000084.1:0-2155 GCA_038199105.1 Chitinophagales bacterium
TAAACAATATTTATAAAAACAACAAAATAGAAAAAAGAAAGCTGATACTTTATACCCAATAGCGAGCCTAGCCTGCCCTGACAAAGGAAGGGGCGACATCAGTCAACTCAAAAGTATACCGCAAAGCCCCGCAAAGTGATTTTCAACGCGGGGCTTTATAAGGGGGCTTTTCGGATACTTTTCTAAATGGTAGGCGCAATAAGACTGCCGACACGGGCAAAAAATAACTGGCAATATGAAATATTCTTTAATCATTACTTTATTTAGTTTATTCTCCTCTGCTTATTGTCAGACTAATGTTGAAAGCAAAATCAATCGTATTGAAAATGGATTAACGCAGGAAATCATTTCATTTGATACGAGCACTATCAACAAGATGAACATTCTTGATAGAATGAAATATTATAAAGTAAATGGGCTAAGCATTGCTGTTATTGAAAACGGCGGAATACAGTTTGCAAAAGCTTACGGATTGTCAGACGTCAGTACTGGAGAGAAGGTTTCAACGGAATCTTTATTTCAAATTGCTTCAATTGGCAAAGTCATTACTGCTTTGGCGGTGCTTAAGTTAGTAAGAGATGAAAAAATTACTTTAGATGAAGATGTCAACAATAAGCTTACTTCCTGGAAAGTTGCTGAGAATAAATTTACTATAAAAGAAAAAGTAACACTACGGCGTTTGCTTTGTCATTCGGCAGGCTTTACTGATGACTATGGATTTGCAGGATACAGTGTTAATGATTCTATTCCGCCACTTATAAATATTATCAAAGCGCAACCACCAGCCAACAATAAAAAAGCCTTAATAGTGAATTATGTACCGGGAAGTCTTATGCGGTATTCTGGTGGCGGTTACTTAATTATTCAACAGCTTATAGAAGACATAACAGGAATCTCATTTACAAATTATGTAAAGAAAGAAATTTTTAAGAAGCTTAATTTACAACAGAGCACTTATAATTATTATCCTGATAGAAACGGTTTTAAGATTGCAAGAGGGCATGATGAAAATGGAAATGTTGATGCAAAAGAAAAGTATCATGTTTATCCTGAAAGTGCTGCTGCAGGCTTCTGGACTACACCAGGAGATTTAGCTAAAATACTTATTGAAATGCAACAAGAGATAAAGGGATTACAGACAAAATACTGAACCAACAATTATTAGATTCTATGCTAAAACCTCAGTTTGAATATAATGACCGGGGAATGGGAGTAGTTTTAAAAGGAGCTGAACATGTGGACGGCTTTTGGCACGCCGGACAAAATGCAGGATACAATTCCTTAATGTATGCAACCACCAAGACAGGACAGGGTGCAGTTGTACTGCTTAATTCGGACGATGATATTGAACTTGCAGTAGAAATTATGCGAAGCATAGCCAACGAAAACAAGTGGCCATTAATGCAAACCAGGTTAGTTACAAGAGAATCTGCTGACACGCTGAACGAACGTATTGGAGCCTATAAAGGCAAGGAGGGAATAGATTGGAAGATTTACCGAAAAGAAAATGGTTTGGTTCTTCAATACAAAGAACCTCATCAGAAAAAATTTCAACCTCCGCTAAATCTATACCGGACTGAACAAGGGCACTATATAATTAAAGAAGAGCCTGACTTGTTGGATTTCAAATTTTCATCAGACAACGGGGTTAAAAAATTCATCTTCTATAAATATGGCGGGACAAAAATGCTTCTGGAAAAAACAGATTAAACAATGCGCCTAACACAAGTATTTGCAATAGCAGGGGGCGACGTGCAAGTCCTCATCTGTAATTCACTATCAGCAACAGTTCCAGCATGACATTAGTAATTTAGCTTTTGTACTTAACTTCGGCTATAGTTTTTCAATCAGCGGTAGTTCGGGCTGAAATTTTCAAATGCCCTGCCATCGCAAATACTCAACGTAAGCGGTCATACAATTTGACTCCCTAAACCTTCAAGAGACTTTTGACAACGACATCAACATTTAGTAAATTCGCTAAGTGAAAAAACAACAGGAATCAGGACTTGATTTTGAAATTGATAAACTGACAAATTCAATTGAAAACACGCAGACGGGTGAAGTTTTCGATACTGCAATTGTTCGGCTTGCAAATAAAAATGCAAGAGAAATTAAAAAGGCTGATTGGCAATTTAATTGGAGCGAAGAACTTAAA
>JBBPZF010000085.1:0-10199 GCA_038199105.1 Chitinophagales bacterium
AACGGGCCAAAAGTAACGAATTATGAAAGGCATCTTTTAGGTCTGAAGCGGCGAGTAATAGAATCAGGCTGATGAATAATAATCTGCCGGTTCTTTGCCCGGGTTCCATCTTCCCTTAACAGGATTATAATGAATACAATCTATCTTTTGTTTTGTAGCTTGCTTTGCTAAATGTAACTCTTGTAATTTAAAAATTGTGGTTTGTGACACCGGACCAAGGCGTATGATAATGATATTTTATCCGCCACATTTTTAAGTCAATACGTTGATTCAGCTATTCTTTTCCACGCATACGCTGCCTATTAAGAGAATATATCACACTTTCAAAAGAAACTATACCTGCACCACCCAACATAAGAGAAAGCAAGCCTGCAATATATAGCAGATTCACCTCATAACCTGGCGGCCCAAACACAGGTCCGGCTGCCGTTAATCCAATAGTATTGATGGAACTGAAACCATATTTAAAATGGATGGTAAACATGGCTACCAGCATAACGATAATAAGAGGAATACCTGCAATAGTTACAAAGGCTCCTGCAATTATCGCCAGCCCCCCTAAAAGCTCAACAAATGGCACTACCCATGCGGTAACATGTGGCGACGGCATTCCAATCTGCTGAACCAGTTTCTCAAAACCGGCGGGGTCTCTGCTCAGTTTTGCCCAACCGTGCGCCATAGATCCATAGCCTATAACCAGGCGTATAAATAAAGGCGCCCACCGATGATATTTTTTTGTTGCAAATGAACCTTTCATTAGATCGCATGTTTTGTCGTTGTTGGAATGGCTTCATTTACTGAAGCAATCAAGGCTTCCCCCGCAGTCCATACAGATGCGCCTAATAATACAATGTCTTTTAAAAGAAACTGGCCGGGTAGTACAGAAATAAAAGGAAATGAGAATCCCATTTGGACGATACCAGTTGTGGAAAATAAAAAAGTAAGTGTTAGAAGGAACATGATTATAGCGCCAAGGCTGCCCCAGAAAGAAACTTTCGGGCTAAACGATTTTATGCAAATCAATATTCCCAGAACAATTTCAATGACTCCCAGAATCCTTGCAAAACCCCTTACGCCAAATGCAGAATAAGTCCAGGAAAAAAATGGGCTATTAGATACGAGGCCTTTAATTCCCTCTGCCTCATAAGGGGTAAATTTTAAAAATCCTATCCAGATTAATACAAGAGCAAGGCCATACCGAATAATTTTTGCGCCAATGTCCTCAAATTTTATTCCGCGTTGTGTAGTCTCAATTTCATTTGTGTTTTTCATAATTTCATAATTTTATATCTTACCTTTTTATACTTAGTATTCAATTCTTGCAAAACCTTACAATTTATTTTTTGCCAACACAAACAGGGAGGGCTATTTTTTAACTTCTGCCCAATTTTTTATCAATGCTTTCCTGCAATTCTTTTTTAAATTGTTCATCTAATTTTAATTCTTTATCAACAGATTTATTAAAAATATTACCGGCAACTTTATCAATAATTTTGCTTTGTCTTTGGAATATCCTGCATACCTCGCAACCTGCAAGATGAATTTTCAGTTCCAAATTTTCCGTGAATGATAAAGCGCCAAATTTTTTCTTTTCAATCATGAAAGTGGCCTTTTCACAATTATTGGCTATTTTTCTTTTTTTTATCATGCCTTTCTATTTTTTATAACCAATGTTTTTGAAGACAATCTCTCAGGTTTACTTTGGCACGGTGAATAATCATCCAATAATTTGAGGGCGTCACTTTTAATTCGTTGCAGATATCGTTTGCATTTTCTTCATCCAGGAATTTCATCTTAAAAGCAGCGACCCACGAGACAGGTAATTTTTTGAGGCATTGCTCCAGAACATGCTTAAGTTCCTTACTTTGAATCGCGTCTTTATCCTGAACAGAAAATTCTTTCGGTTTACATTCAACTTTCCAGTGTCCATCCGCCTGATTGAAAAATTGGGGATATGCTTCGCAAAGAGCCACATTTTTTAAACCGGATGATCTTGCTTTGTAGATGTCAAAAATCTTGTTCTTTAAAATTGAAGTAAGCCAGGTCTTTTCAGAGCTAAGGCCTTTAAATTTTTTTTCATTTTGTAAAGCGGCTAAAAAAGTTTCCTGTACCAGGTCTTTTGACTGTTCCGGATCATTAATCCGTGAGACGGCATATCCATACAAATAGTCAGCATAATTGCTTACCCATTGATGAGGATTGATGACATTTATTTCATTATTAGCCACATTGTTTTTCATACTATGCATTTGTAAATCAAAGAGATTTTATCAATAAAGTTAAAGAATGCGCTGCTACATGATGCCACTCAACATTTCTCTCAGAGGCATTTAGTCAGGAGGAATTACTAAATTCTTACAGCTGTGCATTGGTGTTAGAGCTTTGCCTTGTCTTTTACCTGGCATTATCGAAATGCAGACTCTTTATCTGGCATACCCCAACAAAAGCTAATTTCGCACCAAGCCTTTATTATCTTGAATGAGTTATTTAAAGTCGGCTGATAATATAATTGAATAGCTAATCACAAGCAACAATCACATCAAGATTTTATTAAGCTCATCAATCATTGCCGGGCGACGCTGATATTTTATTTTTAGCTTTTGTGCAATGGTAATAATATTTGCTTTTGCACAAGGGATATCTTTTATTATCATCTTCATTTTATCAACCAGGTTTGCATATTCGCTTCGGCTGTTCGCTTTATCTCCACTGGCCTCAAGCAAAGGGAAATATATTGATGATAATTCTGTAGGGTATGTTTTTACTAAGTGCTGATGGTATTGCAAAACGCTATCTAAATTATTTTCTTTTTGAATTAATGCCAGCAGCCTGTCCCAATATTGTTCTTCAATGTAAACCGGCGCTATAGTATGCAACAGGGGAGGAGTGGGCTGATACCAGGATCTGTTTTTGTTCAGTTCATGTTTTTGTACAATGCTTTTTATAGTATCATCAATATACGATTCAATTACAGCTTTCCATTCTGATTCGGCAAACGTTTTTTTCCATTGGTTATAATATTCTTTATCAAACCAGCTGTCAAAAGCAAAATACCTGGTGTAAAACCTTACCCGTTCTGTATCGTTTTCTAAAACAGCAATACGCAGCAATTCTTTTTTCCATTGGTCAACGGTACCCGGATGTTGCTTTTTTGCGCTATTGCGATGCCATCATTAATAAGTTGCTTAGCCAACCTATAATCTTTTTTGTCAATGGCTTTGTCTACTTCACCTTGTCTTACTTCCGCAATTTCAAGGCTTTGAACAACTAGTTTTTCTGCTTCATTTATTCTGCCTGTTGACTGCAAAAAAGCAATTTTCTGCGTTTGAAAAAAATTATGGTGATATTCGGAGTATTTGTTTGGTGGCTTTGATAACTCTGCATCCATGAAACTTAAAAATTCTTCTGTATTGCCAAGCTGCAGCGCAAGTTTTTTAAAAACATCGAGCATCTCATATCCAAAATCTCCGTAATCAAAATAAATTTTATTATCAAGTTCGTCTTTCAGAAAAAAGAAAACCTGCTCTTTTAATGCTCTTGCTGCTTCAGGTGAATCTGCAACCACAGCAAATAAACCTATAACATCATCAATCAATCCGCCAAGGTTTCCATTAGAGTCGTCACTTTCGGTAATCGCTTCCATGGAAGCTTTTAACATCGGCTTTGCAATTGCAATAGCATCATTGAAATTATTTTGTTTAATAAACTCATTTGCTTTTGCACAAAAGCCATACAGGTCATTGGCAAGCTTTGAGGAAGCATAATAATTTATAAACCCCTTATCGCTGTGTTTGCTTATAACTTTCAAAATAAGGCCGGCGTATTTTTTTTCAACATCAATACTATCATCCTTCTCTGAAAAATACAATTCAAACTCTGTTTTAAAACCTTTATTGCCGCGGGCATATTTGCGAATAAAATCCTGGTATTCTTTTACAGTAATTTTTTGAAGCAAGGTTTCAAATGCGGCTTTTACAGGAGCTCCCTTTTTTTTAGTATCGGTTTCTGCTTTTTCATCTTTTAAAGCGAACATCACTGCAACCACATGTTTGCATAAGTCGTCACTATACGGGCAATCGCATTCATATTTGCTTACCTTGTTACCAGTATTTATGCTAATCTCCACAGAATAAATTTCAGAGCCTTGTACATCCGCTTCCCAAACGTTATCATCTGTTTCTTCAAGGTTTATCACTTTGCCCTGGTCATAATATTTCTTACCGCGCTGTAGAATAGCCGAACCAATTTGTGCTTCAAAATTTTTTAAGGTAAACATGTTGTTTAATTTTATCGCTATAAAATAGTAAAGATAAAAGCCGCGTAATTTCTTTTTTAAAAATAAAAAGTTTGATGATGATAAATTTATTTATCGGTAAACATTTTAAGCAAAGTTTATAAAATACAGCCTCGCGTTTTGTTGCCTCTTCTTCCGACGTCCAACCCATACACTACCTACACTGGCAGCCATTTATTGATGTACACAAAAGCACGGACACAGTATTATTATAATTGTACTGTGTTTATTGAGGGAGATGAATAAGGATAGCGATCAAGAGAGGTGATACCTTTTGAAAAAGTATCAGCCAGGAAGTTGATGGTTATAAATTAATGCCCGTTATCAGGTTGAAGTATTAGTTCTCTTTCATAGCATGTACAAAGAAGCTATCTCCGGGCAGCTTTTTTGTTTTGATCTAAAGCCAACGATCACTGCTCTCATCTCACGGCCTGGTAAACACCTTTTCTTCCTTTTTTAGATAGCACTACTTGCCAAAGTAAATTTCGTTTTGCCCTGAAACTGCCTGCACTGAGTAGCAGGTAATAGTTCCACATGCGGTAAAATCTTTCATCATATTTCTCTTTTAGCTCCTCATATTTATCAACAAAATTGTGGTACCACGCCAATAATGTTTTATCATAGTCCGTGCCGATGTTCTGCCAGTCTTCCATCACAAATATTCCTTCAAAGGATTTTGCAACCTGGCGGATAGATGGAACTAAATAGTTTGGAAAAATATATTTTGCAAGCCATGGGTCAGGATACGTCCGGGTAACCGCATTACCTATGGTATGCATTAAAAATAATCCATCATCCGGAAGGCAACGACTGGCAACCTCCATAAAAGTCCGGTGATTTTTCTGCCCGATGTGCTCCATGCAACCAATGGCTGCTGCCCGATCGAAGTTTCCGTGGAGGTCACGATAGTCCATCAGTTTTATCTCAACCGGAAGTTCCTCGCATACTTTATTCCCAAATTCGACCTGTTCCTTTGACACGGTAATTCCCGTCACTTTCACTTTGTATTTCTCGGCTGCAAACTTCGCAAAGCTGCCCCAGCCGCAACCTATGTCTGCAACATGCATACCTTCCTCCAACCCGAGCTTCCGGCACACAAGATCCAGCTTATTTTCCTGTGCTTCATCTAGTGTTATAGCATCTTGCCAGTAGGCGCAGGTGTATACCAGCCTTTTATCGAGCATTCTGCTAAAAAGATCATTGCCGATGTCATAATGTTTTTGAGCGTTGCTGAACGAATGTGACCGGGTTTGTCGATTGACGATTTTTGTAAGCAGGCTTTGAGCAATCACTTCAGGACTCTTTTTGATTTTATTTTCAAGATTTGCATTCAAAACGCGGCAGAAAAATTGGTCCAGGCTTTCGCAATCCCACAATTTATCCATGTAGGTTTCTCCCAGGCCAATACTGCCACCACCAAGGGCACGATTGTAAAAATCTTCATTATGAATTTGTATGTCCCACGGGTTACCGCCATTTACTTCTATACCTGCGGAAGATAGAAGATCGATGATTATTTTTTTTCGTTTTATCATATCGGCGTAGAAAATACAAAGAATTTTAAAGCAACGATTTTATTATTTGCAATTTTTAAACCTGTTGCATAATTATAAAAAGTTGCAAGAGAAAAATAATTGTACATTGTAGCATTATATGATACATTGAAAAATTACGATGCAATAATTGTTGGTGGCGGCCCTTCGGGAAGCACCTGTGCTTCTATCCTCGTAAAATCCGGCCTGAATACTTTTTTGTTGGATAGGGCTACTTTCCCACGCGTCAAACTTTGCGGTGGATGGATTTCAGAGCCTATTTGGAATGTGCTGGGTATTTCTCCCCGGGAGTATACACGCGGGCTGTGGAAATGGAACAGACTTCACGTGCACCTTCATGGTAAGAAATATACTAAAAGGTCAAGCGGCTATTTTGTGCGTCGGGTAGAATTTGATGACTTTTTATTACGAAGAAGCAAGGTCGGGGTTGAAGAAGGATACATGGTAAGCCATATTGAAAAAGATCCCGGAGGATTTTGGATAATCAATAATGAATTCAGAACGAAATACCTGGTAGGCGCCGGGGGCAGCCATTGCCCCGTGGCAAGGGCGCTCTTTCCGAAACCAGACAACCTGCAATTTGGAACACAGGAAAAAGAATTTGAAGGAAGCCCCGAAGAAATTGCAGCCTGCCGTTTGGGCGAAGATGGAGAACCGGAGTTATTACTACACGATGATATGAAAGGTTATTCGTGGAATGTGCCAAAGGGTAACTGGCTAAATATAGGAAGCGGTACAAAAATAGCCAGGGATATACTACCCGCCTGGAGTAAGGCACGCACCTTTTTTGAAAATGAGGGCAACACAGGAACGATCCCGGTTACAAGCCGGCCACTACTCGACAAGATGAAGGGCCACGGTTATTTCGCCTTTCATTCAAACCGTCTTAAGGTTTGTCAAAAAGATAATGCGTTTTTGGTTGGTGATGCACTGGGACTTGCCCAACCAATGACCGGTGAAGGTATTCTGCCCTCTGTACTTTCAGGAAAACTTTGCGGTACTGCAATCGCTAATGGTATTCCCGAAAGTTATGAAAAAAGTTTGCGCACTCACCCGATCATCAGCGATTACAGGGTGTTGCACGCAATACAAACGATATCTGAGAAACCCTTAAAAAATGAGGGCCTTAAACCTCAACGAAATTCCCGTTTTCGTGATAAAATAATAGTAAGTGTTTTTGCAAGATTATTTTCAGCCAAACCAATTCCGGGAAGCTGGCTTATTTCAAAAATGAGAAAGTAACGGATTGGAAAAATCTTTCTAAAACAGGTTTCCCTGCATAAGCTCCCCGGCTATACTTAGTAACTTTTACGGATAAAAAAGGTGCTATCCTGAGTTTGCAACTCAGAACATTTGCTGATACCTTTCCAATAGGATTCGCCTTGATGAAGTGCAATTGCCGCTAAACATAACTTAAAAATATAAAATCAACTGCTTCATATTATGAGACAACACATGTTAATTTTGCTTACACTCGCCTGTTCCATGGCAAAGGCACAAACGGATACATCAGCATCTGGAGTTGTTTTTTTTGACGACTTTAATAATAATAAAAACAACTGGACTGTTGCAGATACTAAACATGAACGCTCAAGGATTGATAGCGGTTTTTATTATTTAACTGCGAACGGCCATGCATACGGAGAAGCACAGGAAATAAAAATTGATAGCCGCAAAGATTTTGAAATAGAAACAAGAATAAAAATTCTTAGCGGCGATGCCGATCATAAAAATTATTACAATATGCTTTTCTGGGGCCGTGAAGCAATGAATGGCTCTTATTTCACATTCGCTAAAGATGGTTTTGTTTCGGTGGAAATTTGCGACGGTAAAAATCAAAGTGATTGTATAACGAAGAATGGCTCGTTACAAAAAGCTCTACTTAATCCTAATGATTTTAATGTTTATAGTATCAGGAAAACAGGCAAAACCTATTCTTTTTTTATCAACGGAAAGCAATTTTACGAAATGCCTTTTACACCTTTCTTTGGTAATTTAGTTGGCTTTGGCGCCGGCAGAAATGTAACTTTAGTAATTGATTATTTAAAAGTTATTTACTTGTAATTTGGTTATTAATTGCTGTTGGCTCAGGAGAGAATCAACTTTGTATTCCAATTAGCGCCGAATACAAATGATTTGTATTATTTGAAAGAGCCTTCAAAGTATCTTCCTGATCATTTACATAAGTTCAACGGGATAGAAGAAAGTATTGATATTTATTTATAGGCAAAACCAAAAAAAATGTTTAGCCTCCGTCGTTGTTCTCTTGTGCAGGCGCTGTGTTTCTAAGTAGTCTTTAAATTATTTAAGAGCGCTGCCGTTATTAGGTGTTCCGGCTGGAGGTTCTGTAGCTTAGCAATCACCAACAATTTATAGGAGGCGAGAACTTAATGGAGGCTGAACTTTTATTATGGTAAGCAAGATAGGTTGAGCTCCAAATCAACTGGCTGGTATAAAATAATTTGATGCCGGGCTTGTTAACTGATGTTAGTGATGCACATCACAACACCAAGAGCACGAACATTCAATAGGCGGCATCTTTTATTATTTGTAATAGTTTAGGTTGAGCGCGAAGACAATAAAAGACAGAAAAGAAAGGCTGCCCTATAGACAGCCCACATATCATCTTTACCTGATATTATTTATTTTTTATCATCGTCCTTCATTTTCATCATGGTCATTTTGCCTTGCATGTCCATCATGTCACCATCTTTCATCATCCTGGTTTTTCCGTTCTTCATTTTTACAGTGCCATCTTTCATAATCATTGTGCCGTTACTCATCTTCATGTCTTTGTCCATCTCCATAGTTTGCCCATTTTTCATTACCATCATTTTTCCATCTTTCATCATTACCTCATCCTTCGCTTTCATATTTTTTTCGGATTTCATTTTATTCATCTTATCCATCTTCTTGTCAGTTTGAGCGAAAGTTGCTGTACAAAAAGTAGTAATAACAAGTAATACAAATAGCTTTTTCATAATAATAGTTTTATTTATTTATGAATTATGTAAGTCAAATTAGGAGCCACAGATTTTCTGTAGCTAAGTTTACGCAGTACATAAAATGTTATTGTATAAACCAATGACCGGAATTCATTTATTCCGAAAATAAATTCTTTGTCTTTTTTTAAAAGTCTTTTAAATAAATCTCACGAGGTAAAATCTCTACACAATTCATGAACTAATACCCAACTGTAAAAAAGCAAGAATGGGATTTTGATTTGAAAATGATGCAATGAAAACTATTCTCGGCGAAAAATCTGTGATAGTATGTCTTGATAATACAATGAACTTCAATAGCTCGTGGTGCAAACCCCGTTGAAACTTATTTGAGACATTTAGATTTTACTTTTCAAAAATTACAGTGGTATATCCTCGTCCTACATTTTAACGCGTAAAGAAATATAAAACGTTCTTCCATCTGCCGGCAATAAGCCATTACATTCATAAACACGCTGCTGAATATGTAAAAACGGTCTTCATAGTTTGCTTAGGATTTAATTAAGCAATGATTTTCGTCTAAGGTTTTCTGTTTTAGAATCTTTCTCTATAAAATTATAGGTAAATGAAAGTCCCATGAATTGGGCCCTGGAAGTTGAAAGCTTACCGTCAAAAAAATAATTACCCTGGTATACGGTAATAATTAATTTGTTGTTTGCCGAAAAATTTATACTGTTAGTAATCTCAGTTAGAAAGTTTTGCTTGGCTCCAAAAATATACCCGGCGCCTAATGTCAGGGCTTCTGAAAATCTCCCTTTTGAAAAAAACATTTATAGTAGGAAGAATCTCAGTAAAATAAATGCTATCAGCAGCTTTTGTCAGGTTTAGCCTGCCAACCATTAATCCAATATCAAATATTCCATAGGTTCTTCCAACCTCAATTGTTGCAAACATCTTTTGATTAAAAGTACCGACGGCATTCGTGTAAACACAGCCTCCAAAAGATATATAATTGTAATGCGCTTCCTTTTCCCGTGGCTGCGAATAAGCATTAGCGTAAGTAACTAGGAAAAATAAGAAATAGATGATTTTTTGCTTTAGCATTCTATTACATCATTAAAAAAATCCTTTATAAAATAGTATAGGGTTTACGCTTTGCTTCAATACCTCGGCAATGACAACCCCGCTGAAACTCCTATGAGTCTTTTTATCACATTTTCGTATAGGTTACTTCAGTTACTTAAGTCTGTTTCCCCATATAAATTACATCCAAATCATTGTGTGACTGTTTATTGATTTAATTGTCATGTTAGTTTTTTGATTTCTTACCATTGGAACATTCATATCCAATTCATTTCCTGAAAGAGACCATGCATTACTGTGCGCCGTTCCCTTAGGGTTGTCATTTGT
>JBBPZF010000086.1:0-7325 GCA_038199105.1 Chitinophagales bacterium
GTAAACACTTTCATTAATGTGTCAATAGTCACGTTACTTGCATCATTCTCAAGCCTTGAAATTTGTGCTTTTTGTACACCAACTAATTTTCCTAATTCTTCTTGTGTTAATTTTCTTTTTCGCCGGCTTTCTTTGATAGCTTTTCCGATTAAATCCATTTGAAGCTCATACTCAAATTCGTCTCTGTTAGGCGTACCTTTTTTACCAATTATTTTATCTTGAACTTTATCTAATGTGTATGTTTTCATTTTCTACTTTTTTAACTTGTCCTGGAAATATTTTTTCGTTGTGCTTCTGCTTTTGCAATTTCGGGGTCGGGAACTTTGCTTTGCTTTTTTATAAATCCGTGCGTTGAAACAACTAAAGTTTCAGTCGGGGTTGTCTTGTCCCAAAATGCTAAAAGTCTGTATTGAAGTCCTTGATATAAGGTTCTAAATTCCCAAATTTCATCAGTCAGTTTTTTGAACAGTTCAGGGTCGTGTTTCTGTTGGGTCTTTCTAATGTTGTAAAGGATTTTATTTGAATGTTTAAATTCTAACGATTGCAAATATTCAAACGTCTCTTTTAAAAATACGATTTCAAAAATATTTGCCCATTTGCGTTTTTTCTTGCGAATCCAAAGTTAATAAAGTTTCATTAAAACGAAACTTTTACCGCCGAAGATGGCGCAGGAAGATGTGTTTCAGCTTTTGTTTTTCGATTTAGTCCTGTGTTCGTGGCTAATTAGAAATATAAACTAATACCGTGCAAATGGCTTCTATAAAGCCTTTCAAATATACTTTTGCCAACGAAATTGCATAAGGTCTTTCCTTTAATTTTCAACTTCACGTTCGTTAACATCATTAAAGCACACTCGTACAAGAAATATGTATGATAATACAATTCCTAAAAACAATATTTATAGTTCTTTGTAAAAATTAAATAAGGATGCTACTTCCATATCAGTAACGAAGATTCTTATCAACCTCTTAAAATACCAATATTGTGAATCAAAAACCCATTATGAAAAAAGTTCAATTCAGAAAAGCAATTTTAAATATACCCTCAATGGCTATACTTGCTTTCTTATGTGCAATAAATTTTGGCTGGCAATCGCATGGCTCAGAAAAATTTTCAAATGCCGACTCTGCATTTGTGCCAAAAGAAATTCAGGATCCTCAATGCCTTGGCATCCACAAAGAAGCATACCATGCCACATTAATGCCTTATGCTAACCTTAAGGAAGCGTTGAAAGCCGATCGCCATGCGTCTTCTTATGCCCAAAGTTTGAACGGGATGTGGAAGTTTAATTGGGTAAGCTGGCCGCAAAAAAGACCTGTAAATTTTTATCAGTCCTCCTATGATGTATCTCAATGGAAAGAAATAAGAGTGCCTTCCAGTTGGCAGGTGGAAGGTTACGGCACACCGATTTACAGCAACTTCACTTTTATTTTTCAAAAGGATTTTCCTAATATAATGTCATCGCCGCCCGAAAACTATACTTCTTATAAAGATAGAAACCCGGTAGGCAGTTACCGGAGAGATTTTGATGTACCAACTGCATGGAACGGAAGGCGCATCTTTATTACGTTTGACGGTGTTGACGCAGGTTTTTTTATTTGGGTAAATGGGCAAAAAGTTGGTTATAGTGTCAACAGCCGCAATGCCGCAGAATTTGATCTCACCAAATATGTTCAGCCCGGCAAAAATACTTTAGCGGTAGAGGTGTATCGGTTCACAACCGGCAGCTACCTTGAAGACCAGGACATGTGGAGGCTAAGCGGCATCTTCAGAAATGTAACTTTATGGAGCAGCCCTCAGGAGCATATCAGGGATTATTTTATTAAAACCAATCTTGATAAAAAATACAAAGACGCCGATGTATCAATCTCAGCAAAAATAAAAAACTATGGCGCCGTTGCTACCAAAGCCACGCTGCTGGAGGCTGTGTTGTATGATGGCGAAACAAAGGTGGCAGGAGCCACTGCAAAAAGAACCGTTCCGTCATTAAAGCCAGGCCAGGAAGTTGAAGTGAGCCTAAGTTTTCCGGTAAAAGATCCCGCAAAATGGACGGCAGAAACACCAAAGCTTTACACAACAGTTATTACATTGAATGACGACAATAATGCTGTTGAAACTTTATCATCGCGTACCGGCTTTAGAAATATTGAAATTAGGGGAAGACTGTTTTTAGTTAACGGCATTCCTATAAAATTAAAGGGTGTGAACCGTCACGAAAACTGGCCGGATGATGGCCATGCCATTACAGAAGAGCAGATGATCAGGGATATCGTTTTAATAAAACAGGCCAATTGTAATCATGTGCGTACGTGCCACTATTCCGATGATCCGCGCTGGTACGAGTTATGCGATGAATATGGAATTTTTCTTGTGGCTGAGGCTAATTTAGAATCGCATGGCGCATGGGACCAGTTTAACGAAGAACCAAGAATAAAAGCCGCCCTCATAGACCGGAATGTTGCTAATGTAGAAAATTTTAAAAACCATCCGTCGGTTATTATTTGGTCGCTTGGAAACGAGTGCGGTAGCGGAGGCTCTAATTTCCGGGCTATATTGCATACTATAAAAAATATCGATTCCACACGGCCAACGCATTACCAGGGCTTTGGTACCGGCGATAAAAATCCGGCAGATATTGACAGTGAAATGTACACTGATTTAGACAACCTGCAGAAGCACGCCACAGACAGCACGCTCACCAAGCCATTTTATTTATGTGAATATGCACACGCCATGTTTAACTCTATGGGCTCGGTAGATGCGTACAATGAACTGTTTGATAAATATCCATCGCTCTTAGGCGGCGCGATATGGGAATGGCAAGATCAGGGAATTTACAACAACCGCAATCCGGATCATCCGATAACTGCATTTGGCGGCGGCTTTGGCGATTTCCCCAATGATCACTATTTTATTCATAAAGGAGTTGTTTTTTCCGACCGCTCTCCCAAGCCACACTATCCTGAACTTAAGCATGCTTATCAATGGATCAGTGTTAGAGCTAAAGATTTACAGAACGGGATAGTGACCATTAAAAACAGGTACCAGTTTATTAATTTGAATGGTCTGTCAGCCAAATGGGAAATAAGTGAAGATGGTAATAAAATATCTTCAGGCGATTTAGATGTGGGAAAAATAAATTCGGGTGGCGAAAAAGACCTCAAAATCCCTTACAACATTAGCCCAAAGCCCGGCGCTGAATATTTTTTAAGGGTTTCATTTGATCTAAAAGATAATGAAATATGGGCTGATAAAGGATTTGAAGTGGCATCACAACAGCTGGAACTGCCTTTTTCAAAACCGGCAATGGAAGAGCAGTTAAAAGGCACACTGGCATTTTCCGACACAAACAATGTCATTAAAATAAACTGCTCCGGCTTCAGCCTTGAGTTTGATAAAACGAAGGGAACTTTTACAAAGATGAAAGCCGATGGTGATAACATGCTGAGAGAAAACGGCGGCCCCATGTTACACCTCTGGCGTGCGCCGCACGAAAAAGATGACATTTGGGCTTACAAAGACTGGGTGAAGTATGGTTTAAAAGAGATCAGTTGGGTAACTGATAAAATCAGCAGCAGGCAGGTATCAGCAAATGAAGCTGAAATAAATATAAACTTAACCGGAACGGGTAAAGAAGGTTTCGTTGTTCATCATCATGCGATTTACACTATCAATAGCAATGGACTTATCAACGTATTGAATGACGTGAGCTTTAGTAATACCGCTATAGTGCTTGCGAGGCTGGGCGTGCGCATGTTGCTAAGTAAAGACCTTAATGCATTTGATTACCTGGGCCGTGGCCCGATGGAAAACTATGCAGATAGAAAATCGGGATCTGATGTAGGCCATTATGCAAGCAGCGTAATGCAGCAACTCACGCCTTATGAAAAGCCCATGGAATGCGGTAATCATGAAGATGTACGCTGGGCAAGGCTTATATCTGACAAAGGTGACGGGCTTGTAATTAAACGAGATTCAGCCTTGTTGCAGGTTTCTGCATTGCCTTACAGTGATGAACAAATGGATCCCGTAGAATATAAAATTGACCTGCCTAAAAGTGAAGGAACAGTTTTGTGCATCAGCCATAAAACATTGGGTGTAGGATCAAACGGTTGCGGCCCGCGGCCGGTAAAAGAATGCAGAGCATACGCACAAGCCACCGCTTTTACGTACCAAATTCAATTGATTAAAAGATGATTTGTGCTGATAAAAACTACAGCGTTCAAATCCATGTTTGAATAGGTAAATTAAGGACCAATTCGTTGCTCACAGTTACTGTAGAAAAAATTAATAAAAGCAAAATTAATAAGTGTATAATCAGCAATCAGCTTCAGGCCAATAAGGGAATAAGAGAAACTGCGTAAAATATAAATAACGGTTAGACAGGTAAACTTTCTCATAAGTAATCATACGGGGGGTGTTTCTACGCCTCCTGATGCTTACGCCAATCCATGCTTTCAGCGTAAACATCGTATTCTTTATGCGTGCAGAAAATATCCTTTAATTCTTAACTACTTCCCTGAAAAACTTTTTCCCTTCCTCTGAATCCATTGCAAAATTTATTAACCTGCTCAGTTGATTCGGCGTAAGATTGCATTTCATATTTACATAAACCAATTGATTTGCTTCCGGCGCGGAGATGGCAACGGTGATCCTTTTTATTACGGCCTGCTCATTTTGATCTCCTCTTAAATATATCCACTGCGAACCATTATGCACCGACAGCCATTCTTCACCGGAAAGTTCATTTATCGAAGTCCTAAATTCGCTTACAAGTTTTTCATTAGTTGCTTGTACAAGTGTAACCCTTATCTTTTTTAAGCCTCCAATTAAATCAACAATTTCTTTTGGTAGGTCTTCCTCAAATCTTAAATATTTTTTTAAAAAGAGCTTGCTAATAAGCATGGGTACTTTTATTGACTTTAGAGAAACTGTGCCAGCGTACTCATTTTTATTGAACACATCAACATTGCTGCGCGACGAAACAAGGCATGAACTAAAACTTACTGCGCCAAGTAAAAAAATAAAAATCACTTTCATTCGAAATATACTTCTGTTCATAATCCTTTAGAATATGGGTTTTAAAAATTATTGTTGATCAGCAATAAATTTCGACAATTCAGACATTGGAATATCCCCATCCAGCAACATTAAAACATTCTGATCGCTACCGGTGATAGACAACAATAAAGTGTGCAGTGTGTCCCCTGAAGATCCTACGGTCTGCAATTTTATTTTTCTTCCGCTGGAATTTATTGTTACCAGTTCTTCAAGATTTAATTTTTTTACGGCAAGGTTTATTTCATTTTGCAATCCGGGCGGGGTCCGCCCTTGTTTCAGGGAAAACGATCCCAAATCTACAAGGCTGTCCAGGAGTTTTCCTCCACCCGATACCAGGATATTTATAGAATTTACTTTTCCCAGTAATGGTTTTATTTTCTGCAGATCTTCGTCTTGTATGTTTAGTTTGTTAAGGATACTAAACATTGGCTTTCCTACTCTAATGGAAGTAATACCTTCTGTCTCCTGGTATTTTTCAAAGATTTTGTGGAGATCGTCTAATTGAGCGAAAGCTGCGCCGTTAAAGAAAAAGACCGTGATGATAATGATTAACTTTTTCATTTTTATTTTTTTAAAATTTTTTAATTGTTGTGTAATTGTAGCATCAACTCTTAAAGTTGACTTTGTTGTTTTTTCTGATACCAGTTTTTATTATTCGAAAAACTATTCCTGATCAGGGAATACTATTTTTAGTTGTGCTATAGTTTTATTTTTATCCGGCTTATTGGTTTTAGTTCATCTGCCGTAAGTGTAAGATTGCGGGAAATCATGCCCAGCGATTCACGGGCTATGGCAACTGCATCTTCCTCATTTGTAATAGGTTTTCCATTTACAATCACCGGGTAATCCTGTAAGTTTACATTCGTTTTCACGTCTTTCTTATCTGCCGGTTTTATACTTTTTTGTACCCGTCTTTTTTTATGAGTATTCACAGCATAGTCCCTATTTTTTTTGGATGCTGTTTCTATTTTTTCTGCTACCCTTGCTTTATCTTTTATTTCATTGGCAGGTAATACAGCGGTTGCAATAAGCTCCTTGTTACTATCAACCAATATATTTGATACAGGTATATTGGCAATTTTATTCGTTGAGGTTTGCGGCCAAAAAATATAAGCAGTTAAGATTGCCGCTACCATAGCTGCCGCCGATAAAATTCTTTTCACCCATATTCTGCGAGCCGGAAAAGCTACCACCTTCTCAGAAAAAATGTCATTCATAAAGTCCTCAAACTCCCAGTTCATCTTTTGCTCTCTTTCTGCATTGAGCGCTTCTGCATACAAGGCATCCTGCTCGTTGATTAATCCTTCCAATTGTAACAAACTGATCTGTTCAGCACTTGCGGTGCCAGCATAAAACTTATCCAACAACTCATTATATTTTCCGCTCTTCATACTCTTGTAGTTTTATTATTTTTATTTTTATTTTTTGTCTTGCCCTGCTCAGGTTTGTCCTCACTGCGCCTTCATCTATATCCAATAATTCCGCTGTTTCTTTCGTATCAAACCCTTCCACGTCGCAGAGATGTATGGTCATTCTTTGTTTTTCCGGTAGTTTATTTATCTCGCCTTTTATAAGTGCTACCAGGTTTCCCTGCGAAACCTCAGTAGAAAGAGATTGCGTTTTCCCAAATTGTCCATGATGCCGGATGATTGTTTGCTCCTTCTTCAGCCGGTTGAAGCAATCATTTTGCAATGCCTTTATTACGAATGCCCGTAAGTTTTCTATATCATTCAGTTCATCTTTTTTCTGCCACATCTTCATCATAGTGTGCTGCACTGCATCTTCGGCTTCGGATGTATTATTTAATATCTGCAGTGCCAACCTGTACAACAAGTCTTTCCAACAAAACACCTCCGCCTTGAACCGCACAGCATCCATAAAGTGAACCAGTTTTATTTATAACAATTGACAGAGCCAATGTATTACATTCAGAATAAAAAAATTGTAAAAAATTTTGTTGCAATAAAAAAGCCTCTATATTTGTTGCAGTTAAAAAATCAAATACATTATTATGAACAAAGCTGAACTAATCGCCAAAATGGCCGATGATGCAGGAGTTACTAAAACACAAGCAAATGCTTCTCTGGATTCATTTGTGGAAGCAGTTACTAAAACTCTCAAAGGTGGTGGCAAAGTTACCCTTGTGGGCTTTGGTACTTTTTCTGTGAGTAAGAGGGCTGCACGTAATGGCCGCAATCCCCAAACAGGCGCTGTGATTAAAATTAAAGCTAAGAAAGTAGCTAAATTTAAAGCAGGAAAAGAAC
>JBBPZF010000087.1:0-2268 GCA_038199105.1 Chitinophagales bacterium
AAATTCGCTCATGCGGTTTCTCCTATAGAAAACCCTATGAACATACGCGGAGTAAGAAAAGATATTGCACGTCTAAAAACTGAATTAAGAAAAAAGCAAATTAGGTTCTAAATCCTAAAAATAAAATAATGTCTGACAGAAATTTAAGAAAAATTAGAACCGGTGTGGTTTCCAGTAATAAAATGGATAAAACCATTACTGTAAAAATAGAAAGGAAAGTAAAACATCCTATCTATGGAAAATTTGTGAAGAAGACTTCTGGCTTTCATGCGCACGATGAGAAAAATGAATGCAGTATTGGTGATGTTGTAAAGATTATGGAAACGAGGCCGATGAGCAAATTAAAGCGCTGGAGGTTGGTGGAAGTTCTTGAAAAAGTTAAATAAAATGTTTGAGCTTTAAGCACTACGCTTTGAGCCGCAGAATTTATAAGTATTTATGTAATTGCTCACAGGAAAAACACTGAGAGCTTAATGCAAAAAAAAGATGATACAGCAAGAAAGCAGGCTAAATGTAGCAGACAACAGCGGAGCGAAAGAAGTTCTTTGCATTCGTGTACTGGGAAATTCAGGTCAGGATTATGCGCATGTTGGAGACAAGATTGTAGTAACAGTTAAAGATGCATTACCTGCAGGCGGTATTAAAAAAGGCACGGTAAGTAAAGCCGTTATCGTTCGCACTAAAAATAAGCTTCGTCGTAAAGACGGTTCGTATATCCGGTTCGATGATAACGCGGTGGTTCTTTTAAATGCCGCAGACGAGCCAAGAGGAACGAGGATATTTGGGCCAGTTGCCCGCGAATTGAGAGACAAGGGTTATATGAAGATAATTTCTCTTGCCCCCGAAGTATTATAAATGTATCTTTGCACCCCCAAAAAATGGGGTAATTAATAAATAAGACAAAATATTTGTCAACAATGAAGACAAGATTTAAACCGAAGTTCAACATAAAAAAGGGAGATTCAGTGGTAGTAATTACCGGTGATGATAAAGACCTTAAAAAGCCGCGTAAAGTGCTGGAAGTTGTAACAGAAAAAAACCGTGTGCTTGTGGAGGGAGTAAACATCATTACAAAACACACCAAGCCTTCTGCTCAAAATACCAAAGGCGGTATTATGAAAATAGAAGCGCCGATTGCCATTTCTAATGTTATGCTTTGGGATGCAAAATCTTCATCACATTCAAAAATCAGCAGGAAAAGAGAGGATGGAAAATTAGTGAGAACTGCTAAAAAATCAGGGGAGGTAATTAAATAATGAGTACTGATAAATATACACCGAGGCTTGCAGAAAAGTACAAGAAAGAAGTTGTGCCTGCACTAATGAAAAAGTTTGCTTATAAAACGGTTATGCAAGCTCCGAGACTTGAAAAAGTTTGTATTAACCGCGGCGTGAACGGTGCAGTCGCGGATAAAAAATTGGTTGATGTATCAATCGAGGAATTATCTACAATTACCGGTCAGAAAGCTGTGGCGACGATGTCCAAAAAAGACATCTCTAACTTTAAGCTTCGTAAAAATATGCCGATTGGCGCTAAGGTTACATTACGTGGCGTGAATATGTATGAATTTTTAGACCGCCTTGTTTCTGTTTCTCTTCCGCGTGTAAGAGATTTCAAAGGTATTAGCGATAAATCGTTTGATGGTCGTGGCAACTATACGATGGGTGTTACCGAGCAAATTATTTTTCCTGAAATCGATATCGATAAAGTAAATAAAATTACCGGGCTTGATATCACTTTCGTTACCACAGCAAAAACTAACGAGGAAGCATTTGAATTGCTGAAAGAGTTAGGAATGCCTTTTAAAAATGTAAAAAAATAACCCTTCGATCCTGATAGCTATCGGGACGCAGGGTGACAAATAAAAATAAAAATTATGGCTAAAGAGTCAGTGAAGGCAAGGCAAAAGAAGCGCGAAAAGATGGTAGCGAAGTATGCTGAGAAGAGAAAAGCATTGAAAGAAGCGGGTGATTACAGAGGATTGGATCTTCTTCCAAAGAATGCATCACCTGTGCGTTTAAAAAACCGCTGCCAGCTTACCGGCCGCCCAAGAGGTTATTTAAGACACTTCGGTCTTTCAAGAAACATATTTCGCGATATGGCCTTAGCGGGAAAAATACCAGGAGTTAAAAAAGCAAGCTGGTAAACCCCTAACTCCTGAAGGGGAATATAGGAATATTAAACTTTTAAAATTAAACACTCCCTTTAGGGAGATGGAGGATAAATAAAATGGTTACGGATCCGATAGCAGATTATTTAACAAGAATT
>JBBPZF010000088.1:0-2022 GCA_038199105.1 Chitinophagales bacterium
AAATATCTATACCTTACATTTATTATCTCGTAATAAAAACTGCTGTCGCTTAAGTCGCAAGCCCGGAAAGCGTTTTGCCGTTAATCGCTTCATATAAGATTTTCCGCGGTTCAATTAATTACACCTCAGGTAAGTATGCGGGCATATTATTTTATCCAAAAAAAAAATGTTTTTTACTTAAAAATAAAGTTCATGGTATATTTATAATACGATCTAAACAAAATCATTAATCCCCAAAAACAAAATTGTATGCAAAAGATTTACTTGTTACTCGCAACATGTATGTTGTTGAGTGCGCATGCTGTGTGTCAAATCATGCAGGAAAAAACAGTTAAACCAATTTATGAACAAAATGGCATAAAGAAAACAATGGGCGAACTTCAAGCCAATGCCGCAAAAAGCAGTTCTAAAAAACGATCGCTTGATTCCAGTTCAATTAAACCCTTACTATCTTATTTTAAGAAAAGTGAAAACCTGGTAACGTCCGGAAGAGAGCAAAGAGCGATACGGGTTGACAATTCCAGTAAAAGAATGACAAATACCTTTAAAAATGTAACGCAAACTCCGGTAAGCAATGCCGAAAATAATGGCTCAACACAAGAAATAAATTCAAATTTTCTTGCATTGGATTTTTACACAAATGTGATAGGATGGCCCCCAGATCCAAGTGGTGCAGTGAGTAACACGCAGATAATTGCGTGCAGTAATAACGGGTTGAAAGTACTTAATAAAAGAACTGATGGATCTCCGATCCTTACACCTTCGGGTTATTCAGGCCAAACGGCAGATGGTTTGTTTATAACTTTGGAAGATTTTTTTGCCCCGGTGCTACCAAGTGGTAGCGGCATCAGCGATCCTCATATACGCTATGACAGGCTGAGCAGGCGTTGGGTTGTAGTAGCCATTGAAGTTAATCCTGCATTTGAAAACAACCTGGTGTTCCTTGCAATAAGTGATGGTGATAATATCTCTCCAACCTCTGGATTCACATTCTACTCTTTTAATTCATCATTATTCCCTTATGATCCCGCAGCGCCTTATGCTCCTTTTTTCGACTATCCAACATTAGGGGTTGACAATAATGCTATACTCATTGGCGGAAACCAGTTTGGGTATGATTCATTAACCAATGTGGGGTTTGTTATTGATAAAAATAAATTGATTAACGGGCAACTTATCGTTTACCCGTTTGAGTTAGGAGTAGCTAATTTTTTGGATGGATCAGTCAGCGGCTTATATACTCCACAGGGTGTCGCCAATGACGATGGCACAGTTAATAAAAGCTTTTTTGCTGGAATTACTTATTACCAGGATGGAATTGCGATTGCAAAAATAAGGTTCGATGGCGAACATGTTCCCTGGCTGTCGTCTGAGACCACTGTACCTGTTCAGCCGTTCAATAATCCCCGGGACAATGCATCTCCAGGCGGCCTCGCACCTATTGATCAGTTAGATACCCGTTTGTTGGAAGCTTCTATTCATAAAAATAAAATTACCGGTAGAAGCAGTTTATGGACAGCGCACGCCATTGGTGTAGATCAGCACGGAGATTATATTGGTGGCAGTGACAGCGATTTCGTTAAAAATGCAAGAACCGGATCACGCTGGTACGAAATAGGCGAGGTATATTCCGATGCGGTTTTATATCAATTGGGCACTGTATATGACAATGATGAGGCAAGCGGCAGAAGAGCGAAGCAATATTTCAACCCCACAATAGCTATGAACGGACAGGGATGTGCTGTGATGGGCGGTACTACTGATGCATTTGATAAATACCTAAATGTATTTATTGCAGGAAGAAACTACAACGATGCAGCCGGCACGATGCAAAAGCCTGTAAATGCAACTAATACAACTGCTATTTATGCTCCCTATGTAGATTTTGGTGGTGGCTCTCACTCTTATGTGGGAAGGTGGGGAGATTTTAGCCAAACGGTAGTGGACCCGGCGGACGATCAAACAATCTGGACTTTCCAGGAATACGCTGACGTAGATGACAGTTATGGTTTGCGTGTGGTG
>JBBPZF010000089.1:0-2428 GCA_038199105.1 Chitinophagales bacterium
CAAAGATTTCTTTATGTACAGATTAGCTCGCTATTACTCATAGCACATCAAAATATTAATTAGCCGAAAAGGCTTTCATAATAAACCAGTTAACCTGCTAATTCTATCAACCTCAAATTAATTTAAAGCGAGAAGTAATTTTTTTAGTTTTAAATACTATCTTTGCAGCCCAAAAAATTAATTAATGGCCAACCATTCAGCAACAAAAAAAGATGTACGTCAAAGCCGTAAACGCAATGAGCGTAACCGTTATCATGGAAAAACAACCCGTAATGCAATTCGTGATTTAAAAGCACTTGATACAAAATCAGCAGCTTCTGAAAAGCTCCCTGCTATTGCATCAATGATTGATAAACTTGCCAAGAGAGGCATAATTCATAGAAATAAAGCAGCAAATCTAAAGAGTAAACTTACCAGGGGCGTGCAGTCAATGGAAAAATAAATTTATAAAATATATTAAGCAAACCTGTTACTATTTTCGTAACAGGTTTTTTTATTTTTTAAATTTTCTTTTTCTCCTTTTCAAATCAATTTTTAATGAAATATTTTTAATGAAAAGAGCTTGTTACTTTCTGCTGTTAGTATTAGCAACAAAGGCTGAATGCCAGCAGACAACTTTTGAAAAAAGTAATGGAAAAGAAACTGCTACTTATGTTGAAGCAATACAGTTTTATAAATCGCTTTCTACCAAATCAAAAAAAATAAAAATTGTAACTAAAGGTGAAACGGATGCGGGATATCCTTTGCTCCTTGTAATGATTAGCAACGACCAAAGCTTCAATCCCGATAAATGGCATAAAGATGAAAAGGTCGTTATCATGATCAACAATGGTATTCATCCGGGAGAACCTGACGGAATTGATGCCTCCATGATGCTTGCCAGGGATATTGTAAAGAATAAAATTACTTTGCCAGCTAATGTTGTCATTGCAATAATCCCCGTATACAATATTGGCGGAGCTCTCAACAGAAATAGCTTTTCCAGAGTGAATCAAAATGGGCCGCTTTCTTATGGCTTTCGGGGCAATGCGCAAAACCTTGATCTTAATCGTGATTTTATAAAAGCTGATAGCAAAAATGCACGATCTTTTACAGAAATATTTCATTTCCTTGATCCCGATATTCTTATTGATAACCATGTAAGCGATGGGGCAGATTATCAGCACACAATGACGCTGATTACAACGCAACATAATAAGTTGGGCAATATTTTAGGTACCTGGGTGAACGATAAATTTGAACCTTCTCTCTATGCCGGCATAAAGAGAAAGGGCTGGGATATGGTTCCCTATATTAACGTAGAAGATACTGATCCCTCCGGAGGCTTCACACAGTTTTACGATTCACCAAGGTATTCTTCCGGATATGCTGCACTTTTTAACACGATTAGCTTTATGCCGGAAACACACATGTTGAAGCCTTATTCCCAAAGAGTAAAATCAACTTACGACTTAATGTTAACCATGCTTGAACAAGCAAGCTTGCAAGCAAAGGACCTTTTAGAAAAAAGAAAAAAAGCGATCAAAGAAACTATCAATCAAAATACATTTTTTCTTAGCTGGGTAGCAGATACTTCTCAATATGTAAATATTTCTTTTAAAGGATATGCAGCAGGAGAAAGGATAAGTGAGGTTACGAGCTTACCAATATTATTTTACGATCATAAAAAGCCTTATGCTTCAGAAATAAAATTTTATGATACTTATCACGGAGTCAATTTAATAACAAAACCAAAAGCATACATAATACCGCAGGGGTGGTGGCAAGTGATAAAGCTAATGAAACTAAACAAAGTAAATATGGCGAGGCTATCCATAGATTCTGTGATTGAGGTAAATGCCTATCATATTAGCAATTACAAATCTTATCCAAAGCCTTACGAAAAACATCATAAAAATTATGAGATAACAGTTACAAAGAAAACTGAAAAAAGGAAATTTTTAAAAGGAGATTATCTCATTCCACTTAATCAACCTGCTAACCGATACATAATAGAAACACTGGAACCGACGGGAGATGATGGGTTCTTTGCATGGAATTTTTTTGATGCGATACTTCAGCAAAAAGAGGGCTACAGTGAGTACAGATTTGATACGATAGCTGCCAATGTTATTAAAAACAACCCTGCATTAAATAAAGAATTTCTCAGCAAAAAGACTGAGGACAGTATTTTTTCAAAAAACGGGAGTGCACAACTCGACTTTATTTATAAAAATTCTCCTTACTACGAACCGGAATACTTTGCATACCCTGCTTACAGAATAGAATGACTTCTTAATATATTAAACTGGCTAATTAATATTTTGATGTGCTATGAGTAACTTAGTTGTTAAAAATACAACTATGCCCCATGCGAAGCAATCTGATTTTATAGATCAGGCAATGAAGATGTTTATACCGGCAGAATACCTGCAGGATTTTGAACCCA
>JBBPZF010000090.1:0-3264 GCA_038199105.1 Chitinophagales bacterium
GCCAACTCACTTTCTTTGCTTCTGAAAATAACGTCACGCTTTATTGTTTTAAATTCATATTCCATTTCTTTCAGGTGTTTTGCGGTAGCGTTTATTTTCCTTACAGTTTTATCGGCATAGTGTCCATTGGCGATGTATATAATCAGCAGGCCGGCAACAAAGAGGTAAAATGGAATATTCATTACGATCCATTTATTATAAAAAAACCCTCGAGCCGGTTTTTTCCGGACCGGGTTACTTTTCAACTCTTCTTCTTCTTTCTTTTGTTCTTCTTCCATTATGCGTGAATAATTACTTATAAAAATTTACTCTGAAACTTTTTTCATCTCTGCAATTCTCAACTTTGAACTTCTTGATCGTGGATTATTTTTTATTTCCTGGGCTGAAGGCGTTACCGGTTTCTTCGTTATTAACTTTAGAATATTTTCGTGCGGTGTGCCGTATAAATCGCTTTCATTTTTTTGATCCTCAAAATTTCCATACCTGAAAAAAAATTTTACGATCCTGTCTTCAAGAGAATGAAAGGTGATAAACACGGCCCGGCCTTCTTCTGCGAGAACGCCCGGCACCTGCAAGAGCATTTCTTTTAATGCACCTAATTCATCGTTAACTTCAATTCGCAATGCCTGGAAAACCTTAGCGAAATATTTTTCAGGATTTCCTTTTACTATTGGATATAAAGCGGCCTTAAATTCATTGATGGTTTTTAAGGATTGCGATTTGCGTAACAATACAATAGTCCTTGCAAGCGTTTTAGCATTGGTTACTTCGCCATATTCTTCAAAAATTTTATGAAGGTGTTCTTCGCTGTAGGTTTTAATAACTTTTGCCGCATCGAGATTTTCATTCTGATTCATGCGCATATCCAATAGTGCATTGTACCGCGTAGAAAATCCACGTTCTGCTACATCAAACTGGTGGCTCGAAACGCCAAGGTCAGCGAGGATTCCATTTACTTTAGAGATTTTGTGCAACCGAAGAAAGCGCTGCAGGTGACGGAAGTTATTAGGTATAAAAATTAACCGGTTATCGGGCGGAAGATTTTCTTTAGCATCAGCATCCTGGTCGAAAACAATCAACTTTCCAGAACCGTTCAATTTTTTTAAAATTGCCGCGCTATGCCCTCCTCCCCCAAACGTGCAATCAACATAAATGCCGGAGGGAATAATGTTCAGGCCAGCAATCGCCTCTTCCAGCAAAACGGGCACATGATACATGCCTTCTTGCATTAGGAGATTTTTAAGTATTTATCATCTGTCATTACTTCTTTCGCCAAATCGCTAAACGCTTCGGGTGAAAAATTTTCAAAGAACTCTTTGTATTTTGATTTATCCCAAATCTCAATTTTGTCAATGGCCGAAACCAGCACAATATCTTTTTCAAGGCCGGCATACTCCACGAGGTTTTTAGGCACCAATAAACGGCCTGCTGAATCCAAATCAACTGCTGTAGCTCCGTTTAAATAATATCGTTTGAAAAGCCTTACTTTGGGATCAAAATCATTCAAATTGCTTAGGTCAGAAAAAACGGGTTTCCAGCTTTCAGATGTGTATAAACTAAGGCATTTCTCAAACCCCCTGTTGAGCACGAACGAATCAGATCCGCTTTCAGGTAACTGCTTTTTAAATCCCGCAGGGAGCAGGAAGCGCCCTTTGGCATCTAATGTAGCTTCGTATTCACCTATAAAGCCTGTCATTATGAACTAATTAGTACGTTTGAAAAATAAATCTACACAAAATAACACTTTTTCCCACTTTCAAGCTAATTTTTATAATATCTTATTTATGCACGGATATAATATGTGCTGTCACAGGGGATTAAAGGGATAAAGATGTAGGGGGAGAGTGTGGAAAGGGTGTGAGTAAAGGGTGTAGAAAATGTTGGTAACATTTAAAGATGAAGTAAATTCAACACAACTCATTTAGAGATGCCTTTGAGCAGGGATCTTCATTTAGTGCATTGCTCTTTTCTTCACTAAGGAAGATCAAGTAGGATGATCTAACTGAAATATTGTGAGAGTAAAAATGAGGTTATCCAATCACAGCAAGGTGTTCATTTTGCCTAAACTCTTTATAAGGTTATAAAAGAAATTTTTTTCTTTTTAGCTGAAAGAAGAACAGTTAGGAGTTTGGAGATGTTGCCCGTTCCAATTGTGCATTAATCGTAGCTTCTTTGATTGTAGGTAAATCTAAAATGAATGTACTTCCCTTGCCGGGTATACTTTCAGCTTTTATTTTACCCTTGTGTGCATCCACGATGGTTTTTACATAGCTGAGTCCCAGGCCAAATCCTTTTACATTGTGAATGTTACCCGTATGCGCCCTGTAAAATTTTTCAAAAATACGGTGCAAAGTTTCTTTATTCATCCCGATACCATTGTCTTCAATTTTTATACGCAAATGGGTATTTATATTTTGCGTTGATAATTTGATGACAAGGTTTTCTTTTGAATATTTAATAGCGTTATCCAGGAGATTATTGATAATGTTTATCAGGTGAACTTCGTCACCTTTTATTAAATCATTCGCTGCATTGAGATGCATTTGCAAAATGCCATTTTTCTCAGCGAGAGGAAGCCTTATATTATTTACTGCTGCCTCTATCAGCTTATGCGCATGTACGTATTCTTCGTTTAATTGTATCTCCTGTTTATCAAGCAGAGCAGCCTGCAGTATGGTTTCTACCTGCTTATTCATTCTCTTGTTTTCATCTTTTATGATGCCGGAAAAATAATCCATCTTGGTCCGGTCATTAATTACCTTTTCATTTTTTAAAGCATCTACCGCAAGAGATATTGTCGCCAATGGTGTTTTAAACTCGTGCGTCATATTATTGATGAAATCGGATTTTATCTCACTTAATTTTTTTTGATTTAAAAGCGCTCTTATGGTAATAAAAAAAGCAGCAAAAATGATTAGAGTAAATAATATTGCTCCCAACACCATCCAATACATTTGTTTCCAGATAATGTCTTTTACATGCGGTACTACTATTACCAATAACTCTTCTGTTGAAAGGCCCTCAGCAAGGCTTCCACTTGGCACCTGGATCGGGTAAACGACTGATAAATTATGAGCTGTATCAAGGTAGGCTTCCAAATAATGTTTGGATTGAAGATCATCGCCAATCATAGAAGTTGTCGTGATGGCAAATTCAAAATCAACATTTTTAATATTATACTTTTCAAAGGCTTTTTGTATTCGGTCCCTAATCTCATCTCTTGAAAATTTATGCACGATGGTAGTAGGAAATACATTCAACGGA
>JBBPZF010000091.1:0-3606 GCA_038199105.1 Chitinophagales bacterium
AGCTGGTAACGAAAACTATCAGGATGCTGTAAAATATTTTTTAACAAGGGCGAACCTTTTTCCCATAAAATATTTTTTAAAAAATCATGGGATTTGTTTTGAGCACATAGAGACGATGTATTTGATATAACGATTAAGAAAAGTATAAGAGAGAATATTTTTTTCATAAGTAAAATAAAATTTGAAGACTTGTGCATTTGAAAATATCGTGTAGAAGAAATGTATTTTGTACCCTTGAAGCCGTGTGACAAATTATAAGAATGACAAAAAGAATTAGCATGGAAAATTTTTCACTACAAAATGATTTTGCACAGAAAGATACAAATTTGAAATAAGAGAGTAAATTAGATAGATGAATCACCACTCTAAAAATTCTAAACATGAGCCAGGCATTTGTAAAAGAGAGCGAAGAGCAATGGCTGCACGAAGTGCCGCCAACGCTGAATGCGTTGATAGTTTATCTCACAAGAGAAAATAACGGCGTACGTGTGTATGAGCAAAAAAATTATGTTGATAAAAAGATCGGTAAAACCGTTCATGTAATGAGCAACGGCCTGTCGTATGCTACCGACAATGAAAGCAAGTGGTATGTAATTTAGTTTCAACCGCGAAAACACCTGGATGACAAAAACATATAAAATATATTTTTGGAAAACAGCTCCGTTTCTACGTTTACTGCTTCCCGTTATAGCAGGTATTATGCTGCAATATTATTTTTTATTTTCTTTAAATGAAATTTCTATATCTGCCATTAGTCTTCTTTCTCTATTTATTCTATTCACCCTTTTGCCACTTGCTTATCGTTTCAAGTTAATAAGCTTGCAGGGAATTGTTATCACTCTTTTCATGATAACAACCGGGGCGCTTATCACGTGGCATCATAATGTCAGAAATAATAACTTATGGTATGGCAAGTATTATGACACTGCTTCTTATGTATTGGCTGTTGTGAATGAACCGCCCGTTGAAAAAGCAAAATCAATTAAAGCAACTGCAAGTGTTGCTGCTATTATTAAAAATAATACAGCAGATGCTACTATGGGCAATATCCTGTTGTACTTCGCCAAGGATTCGGGTAAAAAGACACCGGCGTATGGCGATAAAATATTGATCAAAAAGGCACTTCAGCCGATCACAAATTCAGGTAACCCGGGTGCGTTCGATTATAAGCGCTATGCAGCGTTCCACGGAATTTATCACCAGGCTTTTGTAAAAAATAATGACTGGCTTATAGTTGGTCGTGAGGAACCGAATTGGTACAACTCTTTTATTTATTTCATGCGAGATAAAATCCGGGACATATTGTACAAATACATTCCTGGTGAAAATGAAAGATCGGTGGCATCTGCGTTGCTTATCGGCTATAAAGTTGATCTTGACAAAGATCTCGTGCAAGCTTATAGCAATGCCGGCGTAGTACATTTGATTGCCATTTCCGGCTTGCATATGGGAATTATTTATTTTATTCTTTCCTGGATTTTCTCAAGAATACCGGTTGTAAAGAGATCAAAAATTTCACGGCTTATTTTGACGCTTCTTTGCCTTTGGTTCTTTGCACTGCTCACCGGCGCTTCCGGCTCTGTCTTACGTTCGGCCATCATGTTCACCTTTATCGCTGTAGGAATGTTTGTGAATAGAAGAGCCTCCATTTATAATTCAATGGCTGCGTCCGCTCTTATATTACTATGCTACAACCCCTACCTGCTTTGGGATGTAGGCTTTCAGCTTTCTTATTTTGCTGTTTTGGGCATCGTGATTGCTCAGCCATATATTGTAAAATGGTTTTACATAAAAAATAAATTTCTGAAAGCAATCTGGCAACTTTCATCTGTTTCATTGGCCGCACAGTTGTTTACTTTTCCGATATGTATCTATTATTTTCATCAGTTACCGCTGCTGTTTTTAATTTCCAATCTTATAGCAATTCCTTTAACTACTGTAGCTCTTTGGACATGCTTAATTCTTGTCGCGGTATCGCCTTTGAATATGATTGCAACATTCACCGGCAAGATTATTTTTTGTGTCATTTGGATGATCAATCATACCGTGTTCTGTATTAATGCTATTCCTTTTTCTTTGTGGGATGGTATCTTTTTAAGTGTGATAGGAACTATTATTCTTTATGCCATCGTATGCAGCTTTCTTTATTGGTTATTAAGAAAAGATAAGCTTGCTTTTAAATTTGGCCTCACGTTACTCCTTGTTTTTTCTATTCTTCTTGTTTTTAATAAATGGACTGTCGCGCAACAGAAAAAGATGATTGTTTATAATGTACCGTCGCATCGGGCTATAGATTTTATCCAGGGAAATAAATTTCAGTTTATAGGAGATAGTGATCTTGCAATTGATGGATTGCTAAAAAATTTCCATCTAAAGCCCGGAAGAATTTCAATGCGATTAAATCAAAATGCAGATTCTATAAACGAGCTTTTTAATAAAAATAGTTTCTACCAATTTTATAACAAAAAGATTCTGGTAATAGACACCGCTATATCTTATCAGCCCTCTGCTGAAAAAATTTCTATTGACTATATTATTATTTCTAAAAATCCAAAGCTATACATACCTAAGCTGGCGGCGGTTTTCAATGCAGGCACTTACATATTCGATTCATCGAACCCATTGTGGAAAATAGAAAAATGGAAAAAAGATTGTGAAGAATTACATTTGCGCTTCCACTCAGTTCCAGAACAGGATGCATTTGTAACGGATCTTTAAAGCACAATTTCTTTTCCATTTTTATGCAAAAAAAAATTCAATCTGCCCTCATTTCAGTTTACTATAAAGAAGGCTTGGAGAAAATTATCTTTCTTTTACAACAGCATAACATTACTATCTACAGCACCGGCGGCACGCAAAAATTTATTGAAGAACAGGGTGCTGAATGTGTAAGTGTGGAATCTATTACTGGCTTTCCATCTATCCTGGGCGGCAGGGTTAAAACCCTGCATCCATCAGTCTTTGGCGGTATTCTTGGACGGAGGGATGTTGAAACAGATATAGAAGAAATGAAGGAATATAAAATTCCTGTCATTGATCTTGTAATTGTTGATTTGTACCCTTTTGAAGAAACTGTACGGTCTACGGATGACGAGAATCTCATCGTTGAAAAGATTGATGTTGGCGGCCCCTCAATGATACGAGCCGCAGCAAAAAATTTTAAGAATGTATTGGTGATCGCTGACAGAGCTGACTATAGCGCTCTTGAAAATATTTTAGAAAACAATGATGCGGAAACATCTTTGGAAGATAGAAAGCAATTTGCCGCAAAAGCGTTTATCGTATGTACGGGATATGATATCGCTATTTCGAATTATTTCAACAGGACAACTTTTGCAAACGTTTTCACGCAACAAAAGGTTCATTTAAGATATGGTGAGAATCCTCATCAGCATGCATCGTTTACGGGTAATCTTCATGATATTTTTGAACAACTTCATGGCAAAGAACTTTCTTATAATAATTTGGTAGACGTAGATGCAGCAATAAATATTATCGATGATCTTACAAAAAATGATATTCAAGAAAATAATGCCGAAACCATTTTCGCCATAATAAAACATACCAATGTATGTGGAATTGCCAAAAGAGAAAATGTAAAAAATG
>JBBPZF010000092.1:0-2108 GCA_038199105.1 Chitinophagales bacterium
AGTTGCTTGCGATATTTGTATTCAGCAACACCAATCGGGTTGGCCATCCCACTTAGCGCATATTTTACTTCAACCATATTTTTTTCAGCGCAAAGTATAATCCCGAAAATCTCATAAATTCAACGCCAACATTCTTTTAACTCAAATCCCATAGGCGCTCCAACATCGAACCTGTTCCGCAACACCGTACTTCATCGGAGGCAGTGCGTGTCCGACGAAGTCTCGTTTGTTACATGCCGTTTTTACTGTCCTGCCATAATCTTATTGTCAAACTGCTATGCCTTCAATCACACTATAAGGCGACATTGTAGGCACAATCTTGGCCAGTTGAAAACCTGCTTTGGCAAATAACGTCTTGTACTCTTCCTCAGTCCTCTCGCAACCCGGCAAAACTGCTAACATTTGCAAGTCTAATAATTTACTCAAAGATGGTTCATTCCCCTGCGGAACAACCATTTCGATAACCAATAATTTACCACCTTCGGTTATGCCATTTCTGCAATGTTTTAAAATGGCTTCGCATTCATCATCATTCCAGTCATGAATTATATGCTTCATTATGTAGGCATCACCGCCAACAGGTGCAGTTTCAAAAAAGTTTCCACCAACTGTTTGACATCTTCAGCCACGCCATGCTGTTCTAACAATGTTTTTGCTTCATCCACAACTGCTTGTGTGTCGAATAATACGCCATTTATTGTTGGATATTTCTCCAATATTGAAGCCAATAGAAAGCCATGTCCACCACCAATGTCCACCAGGTTTTTGATGCCTGTAAAATCGTAGGCTTGAATTACCGCCATGCTCGACCCAAGGCTCAGGCTTGTCATGGCATCGTTAAACATTTGTCCCGATTTTGGGTGTGTGGAATAAAACTCAAAGGTTGGCATTCCGTGTACTTTGTCAAAGGCAGGTAAACCAGCCTGGACGCTGTAATCCAGTCCAGACCATGTTTGAAATTGCTCCCCATGTGCCAGCATTTCCGCAAAAGCCCGTAGGCTTTGAGGGTTGTCGCTCCGCAAAAAGTCTGCCATCGGGCTAAGGCTAAAACGTTTGTCTGCATCCTCCGAAAAAACGCCTACGCTGGCACAAGCGCGTAGTAACCGATACAAAGAACGGGCATGACTATTGGTTTTCAAAGCCAATTCATCAGCCGTTTTTGAGCCATCAGCTAAAAGGTCGGCAATACGCAATTCGGCAGCAATACCAATGGCACGAGCACGCGCATAGTTAAAAAGCATCTGCATTAAAATAGCTTGCGGCGGTAAAGACTGAGATGTTTCCATATTTATTGTTGGAGTTTATTTGTTTAAATTTTTGCTCCTGCTTTTTAAGTCGTGATGGTGGCCGTTGTAAAATGGCAGCTTACGTTGAACGGTTTGGCGTTGTTGCGGCATTCCATATTCTGTCTGGCGGCTCTTATAAATACTCACATGGTTGTAATTATTTAGCCCTTGTCATGGTTTCAAAACATCTCTTAGCCAGATGGAGGGATTTATGCTATGCAGTTTACAGGTGCCCATCAGCGAGTAAAGCATGGCGCTTCTTTTGGCAGCTTCATGGCTGCCGGCAAATAAGTAATTTTTTCTGCCGATGGCCACAGGCCGTATTGAGTTTTCTACAGGATTGTTGTCTATGTTCAGTTTACCATTTGTTGTATAAAGCATTAGTTCAGGCCATCTTTGAATGCTATAGCCCAGTGCTTTGCCGACAGTACTTTTAGGCAATGCTTTCAGGTAAGCTTCTTTCATCCAGGTACCTAATGATTCTAATACTGGAACAGCTTCCTTGCTGCGTAGTTGTAATATTTGATCCGGTTCGAGCTGCTGTTCTTTGGCTTTGCGTTCTATATTATAGAGAAGCCCTATTTGCTGCAATGCATATTCAGCAGTTGCTTTTTGGCAACAGCACAATAAACCGCTTGAAATTACAGGACAGCAAATGTTTGAAGAAAAATTCAGCCTTCGTAGGTAGCCACTCTTCTTTTAAGAGCCCAACCTTTTCACCCGTGAGAGCCGCCGTCTGGTCTCCGACCAACCGCGAAATCATCATAATGAATCCGACCTATTTTTAGAAGAGATCTTCCAATTAATTTTATAGATTAGTAA
>JBBPZF010000093.1:0-3501 GCA_038199105.1 Chitinophagales bacterium
TACTAAAAAAGAGGAAGAAATAAAAATTGAAAGCCTGCATCGTATCCGACTGAATCCATGCTAATATTTTTCCAATGATAGTTAATTTTCTTATTCCATTAATATTTTATATAAATCTTTCATTCCTTCGGTGGCGGACTTTGCCAGCACATGAAAGTTATGATGCGGCGGTATGTATGGCGGCTTTTTATCAATAATATATTTGGGTATATCGGCAGGCAAATAATCTATCAGTCCGGAAGCCGGATATACCTGCAAGGAAGTTCCTGCAAGAATAAAAAGCTCGGCTCGCGCCATTATTTTTTTTGCTTCGATGATCATCGGAACTTGTTCATTAAACCACACCACATGCGGCCTGAGCTGGGCACCGTCAGAAGCTACGTCTCCATAAAGTATATCTCCCTTAATGTCATACAAAGTATTTTCATCTTTCTCACTTCTCATTTTAAAAATTTCACCATGCAGGTGAACCACATTTTTCGATCCGGCACGCTCATGTAGGTCATCAATATTTTGCGTGACTATGGTTACCAAATAATTTTCCTGTAAAGCGGCAATGGCTTCGTGTGCTGCATTGGGCTTCGATTTGGCCACTTCCCTCCTTCTCATATTATAAAAGTCCAGCACCAGCTTCGGATCTTTTTTCCATCCTTCCGGCGTTGCTACGGCATACACATCATGGCCCATCCACAGGCCATCGCTGTCACGAAATGTTTGCAGCCCGCTTTCTGCGCTTATACCCGCGCCGGTCAGCACGACTAATCTTTTTTCCATTCCCTAAAATTAAACACCTCTTTTTAAAAATATAAGAAATCATTTAATGGTGGTTTACCTGGCGATCATAATTTTTTCTAAAAAAACATTCACTTTTTTATAAATATATACGGTGCAATTTTGGAGTCTTTTATTAATAAAAAAACCCATGAAAAAATATATCTGTACAAGCAAAGTAATCGTGACCTTATTTGCCGGTTTGCTTGCCTTATCTAATTGCACCTCTACTAAAATGGCAGGAAATGAAAATAGCAACATGACCGTTTCATCGGTAAAAAATATGATAGATTCTCAAAAGTTTATATTTATTGCTGAGATGGTTAATCCGCTTCGTGGCCGTAACAGGCAACTTACTTCCCGCTATGATGTGACGGTGCAGAACGATTCGTTAGTGAGTTATCTTCCTTATTTTGGAAGAGCATATACAGCTCCTTTAAATTCCTCAGAGGCTGGAATCCAGTTTACCTCCACGAATTTTTCATATCATCTTACCCAGCTCAAAAACAATAAATGGGAGGTGGTAGTAAAGCCTAATGATGTGACCAGCGGCCCCGAGTTGCGTTTCACAATTTTCGATAATGGCTCGGCAAGCCTTATGGTTACAAGTAATTCGAAAGATCCTATTTCATTTACAGGCCACCTGAAGCAGTGAAACTTTCATGCATTATTTTTACCATAACTGTAATTATCTTTTTATGAATCAGCAAGTGGGAAAATACCTGATGATTGGCGGTATAATAATTTTAATTACCGGCATGTTGGTTTACTTTTTTCATGATCAGTTTAAATGGTTTGGCAATCTTCCCGGCGACATTAAAATTAAATCTGAAAATACACGCTTCTATTTTCCGGTGGTAACTATGCTTATCATAAGTGTAGTTCTTACTTTGATTATAAATATTATCAGGAAGTTTTTTTAATGATTTATGCGGCGCCGCGGTATAGAGATTCATAGTTTAATTTCGCAACTTATATCATGGATCATTTTGTAGAAAAAAATTCGATTGTAAGAAAAATATGGGGCAAAAGTGATACAGTGCTTTTGATTTTTGCCGGCGCGGCTGCAGAGTTTGCGCTCAATAAGGCCGTGGATTGGCTTTACTTTACAGGCAAACTTCCGGCTGATCCAATAGGGCGTTTATTCTCCACCGTTAGTTATGCGAGAAAAATAATTTTCGCTGAAAAAGAATCCGCACTGAAAGCCATAGATGCCATTACCTCTATTCATAAAAGCGTGGAAAGTAAACGTGGCAAATCAATTCCAGACTGGGCTTACCGCGATGTATTATTTATGCTGATTCATTACAGTATCGCTTCGTATGAAGTATTGGAGCATAAACTTTCCGCAAAGGAACTCCAGGAAGTGTTTGATGTATTTTTTCGCGTAGGAACAAGAATGAATATCGCCGGGCTTCCAACAAATTACATTGAATGGCTGAAAACCAGAGAACGTGATCTTGAAAATGACCTGGCAAAAAGCAAGTTCTCTGTTGACCTTTATAAACAATATAAAAAACATCTTGGCTGTTTTCGATATGCCGTGTTGCTCGAAGGGCAGGTGATGGTAGTTCCCAACAAAGTACGCTCGTTGTTGAATATGAGAAAATATTCTTTACTCACACCCATCATCCCCTTGTACAAATTAAGCCGCAAAATAAAAGCAGACTATTTTATCAAATCTCTTATTCTTCCCACAAAATTCAAAAAAGAAATCAGCGAACTTGATGTCGCATAAAAATTTCTACAGTCAATAATTCTGGCATAGGAACTAGGGTAGCATATTTACTAATTTTTAAATTATACAACTATGGCAAAGTAGTCTAAAGCTGCAAGTAAAAAAGTAGAAAAATCAATGCATGAAATGCATGAAGGAAAATTAAAAAGCGGACGCAGTGGAAAAAAAGTCTCTAACCCAAAACAAGCAATAGCAATCGGGCTTTCGGAGGCAAGAGAAGAAGGTGCAAAAGTGCCTAAAAAAAGCGGCGATAAAAAAAGTTCATCTTCAAAAAGCAGTTCTAACGAATCAACGGCTCCAAAGCCAGGGCCTAAGAAAGGATCAAAGCAAAAAAAGTAGAGGTTACATATTCAAAGCCGGTCTATTTTATTAACGCATTTACGTTGTAGTGCAATTAAAAAAATAAACCGGCTTCAATCTTCTGATGTAATTTTTTCTGACAGCGATTTTTTTCTTTTACGCCGGAAAGTCCATAATTGCCCCTTGTGGTAAACCGGCACTTCATCCCCCAACAGTTTGCCCCACGGCCGTAATTCATTTACCCTGTCAAAAATTATTTTCAACACCGCTACAAAAGGTATGGACAGGAACATTCCGGAAACACCCCACACTGCCGCCCCGAGCAAAACAATTACAAGAGATACGAGTGCATTGATTTTTACTTTTGATGAAACAATTCTTGGAACCAAAATATTGTTATCAATAAATTGAATAATAAGGTAGGCGATAATGATGCCTATCTGGGTTGAAAATCCATCTTTGGTAACAGTGGCAATAAGCAACGGTATGGCTATCGCAATTATGCCGCCTATGTATGGCAGAATATTTAACAACGCCCCAATTACCCCTATCAATACGGAATACTTTACGCCAAGCAGCATAAGCGCTGCTGAATTCATAACGGCCACAATTAAGGTTTCCAGCAGCAAGCCGACCATGTAACTTTGAATTGCCCCCTTCGTTTCCCTAAGGAAATTTTCGACATGGGTGGA
>JBBPZF010000094.1:0-4653 GCA_038199105.1 Chitinophagales bacterium
AAAAAAGGGGCCGGATAAAAATCCACCCCTGTTATAATCCAATATCCTATGAAAAACCGAGTTTGAAACTGTTAGCACAGTTCCGTTATATTTTTATGGCAATAGCCAAAATTTTATTATTTAAAAATCGAAATTTCTTCTCTTCAAATCATTAGTCGTAATATTTTAAACTAAAGTTGCATTTGAAAAAAATCTCTTGGATAAGGGAAATTTAAAAAAAGGGGCCGGATAGAAATCCACCCCTGTTATAATCCAATATCCTATGAAAAACCGAGTTTAAAACTGCCTTTGCAGCTTTTTTATTATTTATAATGGCTTTCACCATGTTGATTTAAACGTTGATTTGAATACAATATAACTTTGTACTTTATACTTTCCTTCTCCAAAATATTTTAATATGGGTTCAATTTCTTTCGGTTCAAGAAATCCAGGTACTGAAATTGGTTCTGAATGATCGTCAGGAATTATTATAGTTGAAGGAAAGGAAGTTTGTCCGGATGTTGCATACAATGCAAAATCATTTATTTTATAATTGTCATTGTAACTGTATTGTTTCTCTTTCCAGTAGACGATATCTTTTGACTCAGCATCCAATTTCACGGGGTAAAAATGATCGCTTATATATTCAATTACCTTAGCATTATTATAAGTTTTTTTATCCATTACCTTACACCAGTAACACCAATTAGTATATAAATCTATCAATACCGGCTTTGATTGCGTTTCTAACTGACTGGTAACTTCACTCATATCCATCCAATCAAGCTTTTCACGGAGAGTTGGGTTAACTTTGGCGGAACCCATAAAAAATATAAAAGCAGCTAAGATGATTTTCATTTTCGGTTTATTGGTTTATAAAACGTACGGAATTAATATTTATTGGGTTTGAAAAAAAATTTATCGTTTTAATTTTCACAACGTGTAATTATTTCATCAATGAATAAAATTATTGTCGCGATCACGGGTGCCAGCGGTTCCATTTATGCTCAAATTTTATTGGATAAGCTCTTATCTATTAGGGATCAATGGTCCAACGTAGGCGTAGTGATCACAGATAATGCCAAATTAGTATGGCAAACAGAATTAGGCAAGGATGATTATAAAGATTATGATATCCAATTTTTTTCTAAGTCAGATTTCATGGCTCCTTTTGCATCCGGCTCCGGGGATTATAACATCATGATTATTGTTCCATGCAGTATGGGAACGCTGGGGCGTATTGCTTCAGGCATATCCGGGGACTTGATAACACGGGCAGCTGATGTAGTTTTAAAGGAGCGACGAAAACTTATTTGTGTTGTGAGAGAAACACCTTACAATCTTGTGCACATTCGAAATATGGAAACAATTACTTTAGCCGGTGGTATTATATGCCCGGCAACACCTTCATATTATAGTAAGCCCACGACAATACAAGAGGCTGCCGCGACGGTTATAGATAGAGTGATTGACCTGGCCGGTTTAAAAATCAAAACTTACCGATGGGGCAAATAAAAAGCGCCCATTTTACAGACGCTTCTTCAAAAAATTTCTATCAACTTATTACCTGAGATCAACTACTTCTACTTTGGGATAATTCTTTACATCGAAAACAAACAAAGAATCAGGAAGAGAAGAATTTGCTTTCATGTTAGTAACAGTATAAGTATATTTATTACCATTTTTTTCAAAAACTTTGGTGCTTACGATTGACTGGTTTGCTTTATCAATACCAACCAGCACTTTGAAGAAAGTTTTGGTTTTATCAACCGGAGTTAATTCAATTTCCTGAACCGTTCTCTTTCCCTGCTTCGATTCACCATTCAATTTATATAGAAAATCTTTATCGTAAAAGTTCGTAAACATTTTTTGCGGTGTGATCATATTTGATGATCCGTCAAATTTTGTGACTTGCACCTCGTTTGCAGAATTATCATACGTCCATATATTATTTCCATCACTATAAATCTCCTGGCCTGATATACTAATTCTATATTTAGAACCTTTCATACTTACAACACCGGATTTGGTCCCTAATACTTTACCATCACCGTTTTCAATTTTAAGGCTAAAATGCGCAACAACAGATTTATAAGTTTTAAATTTAGCACTTACCTGGTCCAATATTTTTTTTGCAGCAGGATCACTTTTACCGACAGAAGATGATTGTGAGAAAGACGTAAATGCTGAAAAAAAGAGAATACTTAATAGTAGTTTTTTAATCATGATATCTATTTAAATAGTACGCTTTAGAATGGCGCAAATATACATAATAGACGCATTTTCAATGCCATTGGTTTAATGAGATCATTCACAAAAATGTTAATATTAATTAAATGGCTGGAACAGCCTATTAATTGATTAATTCTTCCTGCAATTTCTGCTGGTTAACTGAAGCGTTTGATTTTGAAAATTCTTTTGCGGCCTTAATAAAGCTCACAAAAATAGGATGCGGTGTTTCAACCGAACTTTTCAGTTCGGGGTGATATTGAACTCCTATGAAGAAAGGATGATCAGGCAATTCGATAATTTCCACAAGGCCGGTTTGAGGATTAATGCCACTTGCAACCATTCCTGCATCTTCAAATCGCGAAAGGTATTTGTTATTAAATTCCCAGCGATGGCGATGGCGTTCTTCGATCAAAGGAGTGTCATAAATACGATAGGCCAACGTATTTTCTTTAATTTCACAAGGAAAAGATCCTAAACGCATGGTTCCACCTTTCATAGATATTTTCTTTTGTTCTTCCATCATATCTATCACGGGATTCAAAGTTTCCGGCTGCATTTCTGTCGAATCTGCATCTTTAATTCCTAATACATTCCGGGCAAACTCAATAGCTGCCATTTGCATTCCGAGACAAATTCCAAAAAAAGGAAGGCGATTTTCCCTCGCATATTTTACGGCAATAATTTTTCCATCCACTCCGCGAAAGCCAAATCCTGGTGCTACTAATAGCCCATCGAGGCCATTTAATTTTTCACTCACATTTTCGTCAGTAATATATTCACTGTGAACATTAACTACCTGTACCTTGCAATCGTTCATAGCACCAGCATGTATAAAAGATTCCAATATTGATTTATAAGCATCCTGCAGCTCTATGTATTTGCCGATAAGCCCGATGGTAACTTTGTGATGAGGATGTTTTAATTTCTCCAAAAATTCTTTCCATTTTCCTAATTCAGGTTCGTTGTATTTAGTAATCTGCAATTTTTTCAAAACAATCAAATCAAGCTTTTCTCTAAGCATTGCAATCGGCACTTCATATATTGTAGAAGCATCTGCGGCTTCTATAACGGCATTTTCTTTAACGTTGCAAAAGAGGGCGATCTTTCTTTTTATTTCTTCCGTCAGCGGGCGCTCTGTTCTGCAAATAAGTATATCGGGATGAATCCCATTTTCACTCATTAATTTTACACTGTGCTGTGTAGGCTTTGTCTTTAATTCTTTGGCTGCCTTCAGGTAAGGGATAAGGGTAAGATGCATTACGAGACAATCTTCTTCAGGCATTTCCCATTGCAGCTGTCTAACAGCCTCGATAAACGGAAGGCTTTCTATGTCACCAACTGTACCGCCTATTTCAGTAAGTATTACATCGTATTCATTCTTCTCGCCAAGCAAAAGCATTCTTCGTTTAATCTCGTCTGTTATATGAGGGACTACTTGCACGGTTTTACCCAAATAATCTCCTTCCCTTTCCTTATTAATTACAGTTTGATAAATACGGCCGGTAGTTACATTATTGGCCTGCGAAGTATGAATATTCAAAAAGCGTTCATAATGGCCAAGGTCAAGATCAGTCTCGGCACCATCCTCTGTTACATAACATTCGCCATGCTCATAAGGGTTTAGCGTTCCCGGATCCACGTTAATATACGGGTCAAATTTTTGTATTGTGGCCTTCAGGCCTCTCGCCTGCAAAAGCTTTGCGAGTGATGCTGCAATAATTCCTTTTCCTAAGGAAGAAGAAACCCCACCCGTGACAAAAATATACTTAGCCATTTTTATTATTTTTTAAATATATAAAACACACAAAGCAATTATATCTACCGATAATAGATAAAATTGAATCGTTGTATTTAGAAATCAATTTGAATAGAATGCCATCAGAAAAAATGACCGGCGGAAAGAAATTGAAATTGAATAATCCGGGAGGTCATGCAAACATACATTTAATATTTGTTGACAAAAAGTAAAGATTCTAGTTTGTGGAAAAAAGCCAGGATGACAATACGATTTATTAAAAACAAGTTATTATTTTTTTTAATAAAACATTCTATGAACAACACCATTTATAAAAGATTTTCCGGAATTAATTCCTGTCTAAAACTATACTTTCAATTTCCCTTAATTGACGAATAAAATGATTAATAATAGATATTCTTAGATAGATAATTTTTCACATAGTCTTTTACTCCATCCTCCAGGGAATACATTTCATGGCGGTAACCTGCGTCCCTCAGTTTTTGCATATCAGCCTGTGTGTAGTATTGGTATGTTTCACGAATATCCCCCGGCATGTCTATATACCGGATTTCGGGTTTTCGATCAAGCCCGGCATAAGTTGATTTTACGAGATGATTGAAGCTTCTCGCTTCTCCGGTACCAAGGTTAAATATTCCCGACGAAAAAGCATGGTTGGATATCGATTGCTCCATGAACCAATGGCA
>JBBPZF010000095.1:0-4967 GCA_038199105.1 Chitinophagales bacterium
TAGTAATAGAGAATTGGAGAAACGTTAGCTCTTGGAATAAATAAAGGTAAAAATAATTTTATTTTTTACATAAACAAATGATTTTTGATTTATAGGCAAGAAATATTTTTTGCCCAATTTGTCCTAAGTACTTTATCTCTTAAGGCTCACTGATATTTTTTACTTTTCTTTCTGAATTCAAGAAAGCAAGAAATTAACCGCAACCGAAGGTGTCTCATAAACCATAATTGGGCTTTACCCATCTAAAATTAACCCGGTTCAAATCTATCAAGCGCTTTTATCTATTAAGCCTGCAGGAAAATAAAGAGAGAGATTTTTATGTGTGTCCATCGGCTTAATGCAAGCCACGAAATTTACACTTAGGTTCACTACTTCTTCTTATCAGCTAAGCTATAAGTGAAGGGTTGTACCCTGTACGCCTTTACAGGCTTGTTAAATTGAACAGCACTGTTCCATAGGGGGCTTTCCCTGATTACTCTCAATGCATCTTTATCAATTTCCTTATAGCCGGAAGACTGTAAAACTTTTGCTGCGCTTACATTGCCGTCGCCATCTACTATAAACTGAATTTGCACGGTTGCGTTAAGATCGCCATCACCTTTAATCCCCAAATCTCTCGTTGCGCTTTTAGCGATATATGATTGCCATGCTTTTTGTCCTCCTTTAAATTCTGCTTCTTTTTCAAATACATAATTCTTTATTTTTTTACCATCTTCATCATAACCTTCTATTGTTGGTTCTTTAGCATTGGCTGGTAAATAGTAATGCATGGCCAGTTGATTATTTGGATAGTAATGAAATAAATACTGCGTCTTGCCATCTGCATAAAATGAAGAATCCTCCACATGTCCGTTGCGGGCATAAAGGACCTGCATCCCAATTGGGCTTTCCATTATTGTGTCAGCAAAGGTTGATTTTCCGCGTAAAATATTGCCGGTAATCCAATAAGAAAAAGTCTTGTAAACGTTGCCCTCTTTTATGAAGTCTGCGTAGTACACAGCTTTATCCTGGGCAACGGCCGCCCAGCCTGCATCATAATATTTCACCACCTTTTGGGCTTTCGAAAATAAAGAGGAACTAATCAATAAACAGGCAAATAATAATCTCATAAAAAAATTTGCTTGTAAAATAGTAAAAAGAAACTTCAGGCTATTAAAATGTTTCCAAACGACAACAATGTTTTGCTTAACGGGAAAGGCTAAACGCACTTGGTAGAAAATTTTCTATAAGTAATTGAGCCACTTACTACAAATAATGCTTATGAACTTACCGATATTTACATAAGAATAAATAAAGAAATAAATTATGTTTTAATAACCCCGCTTATCCAGTAATCATAAAAAATATCCACGCTTTCCTATGGATACCACAAGTTTTCCAGGTTATGTACTTTCTTAAAAAGACGTGACCTGTTTTTGTTTCTTCTTTACCCGGATGAAAAGTGATTAAATTTTCGATAGTATCAGTTAAGGTCAACCGCTCAACTTTCCCGCCTCCTCCTGGCTTGCATATTCTTCTTCAGGGTCAGGTAATATCTTTACCGTTGAATGCTTCAATGAAATTATTGAGGAAGCAGAATAAAGTCCAATGCCGCTCCCTGAATACGCATAGTCCATCAGGGTTAACTTCACCTCACTATCAATTGACAACTCAATATAGTTCCCATACCGGATTAGTTTGAAATGAAAAGAATCTGCTTTTTTCATACTAAAAATACCTGACTGGATATCAGTAAAGATAAAATTGTGCCGGTTGTTCAATGGGTCGAAACCCCAGGATCTTATCTGCACCAAGCCATTAATAATGTCAAACGAAATGAAGTAGCCATTTCCTTCCTCGTCAACGTCGCACACTAAACCGAGTTTGCCCATACCCTCTACCGTTAGTAACCCTTCCCATATAAAACCAGGCGATGGTTTTTGAAAACAAAAGACTTCGTAGCCGCTTCTTGCTCCGCAAGTCCACTTATCCGCCTCGATAGTTGATGAAGCTGTTGGGTTTGAAAAAAGGTGCCTTAGTTCTGGCATTTCATTTTGCTGTAATGTTTTCTTAGCCATCTTCTCCCAGCGATAATAACTTTTAAGCACCAGTCTTCCATCGGGGTCTGTATCTAATTCTTTAGGCGGTGGCAGTACACGCAGGGCATCAATTTTTCCATAAGCATAGAAAAAATTATATACTAACAGGTGATTATTATCCTGCACAATGCGGGCCGCATAATTCCCTTGCGGCAACAACACATCAGCATGAAAAGAATGATACTCACCAAACAAGTCAGGTGCAAACCAATAGCGCACTTTTATATCTTCCCTTATTGAGCCTATTAGATAATACCTGCCATTTAACTCAAACACACAGGGACATTCAATATCATCATATACCCTGGGGTATAGCAAAGGAGGCATCAACTCAACAATATCATTGGTGATTTTCACTACGCCTACGCATCCTCTCCTGGAAACGGGCCCGTTAATAGCACGGGCACACACCAGCAGGTACACTTCACCGTTATACTCATACCGGAAGGGATCACGGAAGCTGAGCCACTTCCTTGGGTTAGCATCCGGCGCCTCATAATAAATGCCCTTTGGCGCGATGGGATAAATGTCTTTCTTATTCTTTTTCCATTTGATCAGATCGCCCGACTCCGCTAAACCAATTCTTGAAATAACTCCACGGTCTCTGCGCTGCAAACCTGTATAATACATTTCAAATCCTTTATCCTTTGCATCTGCATTCACCTGGCATACATCCATTGTCCACAGCATATCGTCATCCCATTCGCCCGGATCTCCTACAAACAAGGCATTATTCACCCGCTTCCATGATATACCATCCCTTGACGTAGCATGAGCAATATAGTCGTGATTGGGTATAATCAAATGAAATAAATGATAAACACCTTCGTGTATGATCACCGTTATATCGCCAATTTCCCAGTCACTAAATCCTGATCCTGAATACATATTTTATTTGTCTGTTTTTAATTAAAAATACAAAATACCGCCATTGCGATTATTGGGCTTGTATATTCAGATCATGCTGAATGCAAACGCTGCCTATTTAGAAATTTATGTGGCAATTTCGATTTGGCTACTTTTACAAAGATCATATAATGTGAATGAAGAAATGAAAAACGGTTATTATATACAATTATTTAGTCCTCACGGGCTCATCCGCTTTACTGATCCCGAAATAGGAAGAGATAAGGACACGGGCGGACAGGTTAAATACGTGCTTGAACTTTTGGAAAACCTTTCAATGCATCCGCAGGTACGAAAGATAGATCTATTTACCCGTCGCATAATTGATAAAAGAGTTTCTTCTTCGTATGAAAAAGAAATTGAAACGGTAAATGATAAAGCCCGCATCGTACGCGTGACCTGCGGAGGAAATACTTACCGCCAGAAAGAAGCATTGTGGGATCACCTCGATGAATTTATAGATAAAACTATCCGGTTTATAGAAAAAGAAGATGATTTCCCGGATGTAGCGCATGGCCACTATGCTGATGGTAATTACCTCGCCGGGCAAATAAGCGAAGTATTCGGGATACCTTTTATTGCCACGGCTCATTCATTAGGGCGCAACAAAAAAAATATCTTATTGCAGGGCGGCATGTCGGCGGAAAAAATTAATGAAAAATTCAGTATGGAACGGCGCATTGCAACGGAAGAAAATCTTCTGCAAATGGCCGACGTAATTATTGTAAGCACGCAACATGAAATAGATACGCAATACGAGTTTTATGACAATAAAAAGAAGGGGAAATTTGAAGTAATCCCGCCCGGCGTAAACACTGATTTATTTTATCCTTTTTACCGGCTGGACATGCCTTCCTTTAAAATGACAATCGAGCAGGAACAGGCATTATACCGGGTTAATTCGGATATCGAACGCTTCTTATTTAACCCGGCAAAACCACTAATCCTGTCTATCGGCCGCGCGGACAAACGAAAGAATTTTGAAATGATTATTCAGTCTTACGGGCAGGATAAGGAACTACAGGCGATGGCGAACCTCGCAATATTCGCAGGCGTGAGAAAAGATATTACAGAAATGCCCACCGACGAACAAGATATACTTACCAACCTGTTGCTCTTGCTGGATAAATATGACTTGTATGGAAAGATGGCTATTCCAAAAAAGAACGATCCCAAGCTGGAAGTACCGGAGATATACCGCGTTGCAGCGCGAAAAAAAGGTGTGTTTGTAAACGCAACACCCGGCGAAAATTTTGGGTTAACTATCGTGGAATCCGCTGCCTGCGGGCTTCCTGTGGTGGCCTCCCCCACCGGTGGACCAAAGGAAATACTTGAACATTGTGAAAATGGATTACTGGTGGATGTAGAAGACCCAAAAGCTATCGCCGATGCGCTGAAGAAAATTATTGCTGACCAGGTAGTTTGGGAAAAATATTCAGGCAATGGAATCAGGGCAGTTGATCAGCTTTATTCATGGACGGCGCACGCCAATAGATACATGGGCATTATTGATGACCTTTTTAAGCGAAAAGACAAGGAACAACTAACGTTCACGCATAAAACAGCCTACGGTAAAAAGCTGGCCAAAGCAGAAATGTTCATCATTTCTGATCTCGACGGAACGCTTGTTGATGGAGAAAAGACCGATGGATTGCCTGGTTTAAAACAATGGATTGATGACCAGTCAGGCAGGGTGGTGTTTGGTGTGGCAAGTGGAAGAAACAAGGAGATAACGCAGGAGGCTTTTGCCAAATACGATTTGCCAATGCCCGATGTATTAATATGCTCTGCAGGTTCTGAGATCTATTATACAGATAAACTTATTCCTGATAATGGATATGAAAGCCATATAGACTATCAATGGAAAAGGGATGAATTAAAAAAAGCATTATCGAAATTCCCTGGCATTAGTTTACAGGAACCCGCTGCCCAATGGCGTTTCAAGCTTAGCTATTATGTGCAGGATAAATTTAATGAAGATGA
>JBBPZF010000096.1:0-3348 GCA_038199105.1 Chitinophagales bacterium
CCCGGATCACTGATGTCATCTAAAAGCAAGGTTATTTTATTGCTAAGAACCGTGACATGAATTTCCTCTTCTTTGTAAAAAACTGCAACAACTTTATTAGGCGTCTTCAGCAACGAAATTTTTTTTAATGTCTCTTCATCAATTTCATAAATATCGTCGGGCGGAATATTGATTAGATGTTTTGATTGCTCCAGCCAATCTTTGTCAGCGCAAATAAGTTTGCAACTAAATTTCCCGGAAGATAAAAGCTCGCTCACTACTTTCGGGCCTTCTGCTACAAAGGCTCCCAAATCGTCCCTGAATTTTTTATGGCTTAAACTTTGGATATATTTGGCGACTTTTTTGCTCAACATGTTGTTCTATTATGAATGGACTTACTTCCTGTAAAAACTTTTTTGGATTCCTTTTTTTAATTGCTGCGTTGTCTTTTTTATCGGGTTGTGCCACTTCCACAAAATATTCCGGATTTACTTTCGTACGAAAATATCAAAAAAATATTCCGTTTGTTTTTAAGAACAATATAAGCCTAACTGCAAATGATATAAGCAGCGATGAAAAAGTAATAATCAACTCCAGGCTTAATACGCAGCTTGATGATAGCGCTAAAGTAAAAATAAAAGATGTAGCGTTTGTGCTTCATTATATAATAAAGCCGCCCGTTTTTGATACAAATGCCATCATACAATCTGCTGAAAATATGCGCTCGTCCATGGTTAACATTGGATACTATAGTCCTACAGTAAATTATTCTTTTGATACTATAACTAAAAAAAATGGCGCTCAAAAAAGAGTTATTACTAACTATGAAGTAATAGCCGGTAAACGCACAACCGTTGATACCCTGGCTTACCTGTTTGACCAGCCGGAATTGGAAAATCTTGCTATAAGTAACAAGGGAAACACACCCCTGCAAAAAAATAGCCCTGTGACAAAAAGCGCTGTGCAGGCAGAGTCTAACAGACTTGTAAACCTTTTTCGCAATAATGGTTATTATAAGTTTACAGCCGATGAATTGAGGGTCACCGGCGATACAACCATTGCAGCACTTACTACGATTTCAGAAGATCCTTTTGAGCAATTGCGTTTATTGGCCGAGGCAAATGAAAAAAAAGATAAACCATCTATAAGGCTCGGCGTTCAATTAAATAATTCGCCCGATACTACCAAGCTCAACAAATATTATATCAATAATATTTATGTTTTACCGGATTATCGGCCCGGCGATAATTATAATGATTCGACTTTAAAAGAGCATGTCTCAAGAAATTATATTACGCGGTATCATCAGAAGCTTTTTAAATTTTATATTCCACACAATAATCTCGCACTAAAAAAAGGCGAAGTTTACCGGCAGGATGATTTTTATAAAACGATCAGTAACTTTTATAAGTTAGGCGTTTGGGAAAATCCTACTATAGATATTGTTGAAAAAAAAGATACTAACCTCGTAGATCTGGTAGTAAAGCTTATCCCTATAAAAAAATATGCCTTTGAAGGAAATATTGAGTTGAGTTATTCGGCTAATAATACCACCAGCAATATTTCCGGAGCCAGCTCAGGCAACCTGCTTGGTGTGGCCGGAAACATAAGCGTTACCGACAGAAATTTAGCAAAGGAGGCTATCCGTATGACTAACTCCGTGAGAGTAGGGGTTGAATTCAATACGTCCAAACGCAATAGCAGCGGTAACCTCGTAAATTCTAATGAAATAACCTATACTAATAATATCCTGTTTCCTAAATTTATTTTTCCTTTCAGTGTTTACAACCGAAGTAGCCTAATTACAAGGCAGTCTTTCATCAATACAAATTTTTCATTGGTAAACAGGATTGATTTTTTTAACCAGCAAATTGTGACCTTTGGATATGGCTTCAATTTTACCAACAATGAAAATCATATCTGGAGTTTTAAGCTGCTGAATTTTGATTACCACCGTTTGTATAATAGGTCGGACAGTTTTAATAAGACGCTGGCAAAATATCCGTTTCTCAGGTATTCGTTTAACACGGCGCTGGTGATGGGTGCAGGTGTCAGCTATAAAAACGCCCATGTGAATCCGAAAAATCCAAAAATTATAAGCACGTTGAAAGCTAATTTTGAAGAGTCTGGTTTACCATATGGTTTGTTGAAACTGCGTAATAAAAATTCTCAAAATGGAAATTTTTTCAATCAATATTTAAAAGAATTTGTGAAAGGGGACATTGAATACACTTATACCATAAACCATCCGAAATCGGCGATTGCTTTTCGGGCTTTTGCTGGGGTAGGCATCCCTATTTCAAAAAGTGACACTACACTTCCATTTTTTAAGCAATATTTTGGCGGAGGGCCAAACAGTATGCGTGGCTGGCCCGTCCGCGGAATTGGTGTTGGAGGCCAGGCATTAGCGCCATACATCAACAATGCATTATTCAACGACCGCACGGGTGATATACAATTAGAAGGAAATACGGAATATCGTTTTAATGTAGCTCCGCTTTTTTCAAACGCTATACTTTTTAAAATGGCGCTATTTGCTGATGTTGGCAATATTTGGAATTATAAAAATACCAAGCCAGATGGAAGCGCTGACACTACACAATTTAAATTTCAAAACCTATACAAGCAGTTGGGAGTATCGTCCGGTGTCGGTTTTAGATTTGATTTCAGTTATTTTCTTATAAGGTTTGATGTTGGATTTCGTTTCAAAAGACCAGATGTTTTAGAGAATAACGGTTGGCAAATTCCCGCGATAACCTTTCAACATTTATTTGGTGCAGGCAATGATAACCGGGAATGGCGTTATGAGAATTTCAATGCTACAATTGGTATTGATTATCCTTTCTAAAAAGTCTCACATACCTATTAAATTTTGTTTATTAATTAAAAATTTTTCAAAAAATGGGGTTAAATCTGCTCTTTAGATAAATGATTTGTAATAATTAATAAATTCATTTAATTTATAACTCAAGTATTTTGAAATTTCATAATCAGTTAATACTTTTACGTAGGTAATAATCCGATAGATTGTAACCTTACTTCCTCTTTATTTACCTCAAAATGGTTTTTATCTGCTTTAATTAGACGAAAACTCAATATTACTTGATTACTTGTGTATCAATAATATTTCAATTAAGAATAACATAAATTTTTGCCTGATATTGAAAAACCAATTTCAAGGTGCTGAAACCCAGCACCTTTTTTTATATTTTGGGGTTAAGGTTGCCTCTTTTTGGAGCGAGGTTGTTAAGGCTCTTCGTTAATAGCGTTACCATGCTCACTCCACTTATCCATGTTTTTTACCAATAGCAACGCTATTGTGCCATTCAATGTACTATGTATTACATAGATCAGGTTTTAACATATATC
>JBBPZF010000097.1:0-4660 GCA_038199105.1 Chitinophagales bacterium
AATCAATACCAACGAGGACTTGAACAGGTTCTCCATTCTTATTTGCCGGAAGGACCTTTTTATCTTAATGTTCTTCCAGACATTACTGTTTGTTATAGACGAAATTTCCCGCAGTAATAAATTACTGCGGGAATCTGCTATTTTATCTTGTGAAACTTTTGTTTTCAATATAGATGTTTATTGTAATAAAGCTTTCCCATTATAGTTAGCTGATTTTAGAATCTTTTCAGCCACGGAAACTACTGCAGGTGATAATGGAGCATAATGCAATGCCTCGCAATATTGCTGCCCTTCATGAATGTTCCACCAAAGAAGCTTCGCAAGGTTTTGAGCTCTTGACTCTGAGCGCTTCGCATAATTTTGATCCTTGTAAATTAAAGCCCAGGTAAAACCACTAATAGGATATCCATCTGTAGCTTCCGTGTTGGTCAGGAAAACTTTCGCATCTTCAGGTAGCTGTATATTTCCCGCTGCGCTGGTTGAAGCAATCGATGGGCTAATAAAATTGCCAGACTTGTTTTTGATTTGCGCAAATGCCATTTTATTTTGGATAGCATAAGCAAGTTCAATATAGCCGATCGCTCCAGGTGTTTGTTTAATCAATCCTGCAACTCCTTCATTTCCTTTTCCGCCAAGCCCGATAGGCCAGTTAACTGAAGATCCCTTTCCTACTTTTGACTTCCACTCTTCACTCACCTTTGAAAGATAGTCCGTGAAAATATTTGATGTTCCGCTGCCATCTGACCGATGAGCAATTACTATAGTACTGCCGGGCAATGTTACGCCGGCATTTATTGTGGCAATCTTCGGGTCATTCCATTTAGTAATTTTTCCTAAAAAAATATCTGCTAACACCTCAGGGGTTAGTTTCAACGTGTCCTTAACCTCTGGCAAATTATAACTGATAACAACAGCGCCTGAACACATGGGGATATGCAAAACAGGAACGCCCATTTTTTGCGCTTGCTCTTCATTTAAGGGAGCATCAGAATCACCAAAATCAACAGTCTTATTTGTAAGCTGTAAAATGCCGCCGCCGGAGCCAATAGATTGATAATTTATTTTAAGGCCGGTTTTTTTATTGTACTCGGAGAATTGCTTTGAAAAAAGGGGGTAAACAAATGTACTACCAGCACCAAGTAATGTATTGTCGTCACCGCTTACTGCTTCGGAATTATCGCCCTGTGCCACTTTCCCATCTCCACCATTACAACCAGGAAGAATGATGCCTGCTAAAAATAAAATGGCACCAAGAAATAAGTCGCTTTTGAGTTTAAGATTTAATTGCATGATTGTTATTTTGAATTTGCTTTTGATTTGAGTATTAATTATTTATTTACCAAATACATAATAGAAGGTAGCCCTGTATACCAGGTCGTGATTTTTATTTGGCGCCGCTGCACTCTCACTTTTATAACCATTGTACCAAACATTAGGCATAAAATGAACGTTCTTTATGGGTGTATAATCGAGCCCGGCTGTGATGAAATTTTCTTTATTGTTGGGGTCGTAATTTGAAGTTAGACCTGCATATTTTGTGTATGCATCGTCGTAATTTTTATCAGGATTGAATGTGTCATAGCGGGCAAAGAAGCGTAGTTTATCTTTAATAATTGCGCCGTGTACATAGGTAGAAAGCCCTACAGCATTAGCATCGGTAGTGTCCCTGTTTGTGGAATTAATACCGATAACATCCCGTTTGCCATGATTTATAAAACCCTCAACTCCTATTGTAAGTTTTGGTGTGTTATAAGCTACAAAACCTTTTAGCATATTCCTTGAATGATGAAACTGGTCTGTCCAATTCAATCTTTGATAATCAGCATAGACATCGAATATTAATTTCTTGTTGAAAAACATTGCATACACATCTCCGTAAAACCATTTGTAATTATTGTTTTCAGGCCTGGCGCTTTGGCCATTTCCCACCATTACATTATACCCGTAATTGCCACTGTCATCAAATTTTCCCTGTAGCGTAACGCCGAGATCAAAAGAAGGAGTTCTTCTTATATCTGTAATGGTTCTTTCAATAGAACGGTAAGACCATATTTTCTCTGTTAATAATGGAAACGCAGGTGTACTAACTTGGCCGACAACTAAATCTGTATTTTTCCAAATATTTTTCCACCTCAGGTTTGCATGCTTTATGTAGAATGCCAATTTATTATCTCCTAACAAATCCCCGCCAGTATTGGTATTACCATTCGCATCCGTAAGGGTTGCATTATCTTCAGCCGCGAGCAATAGTTCTGCAGAGAATTTCTTACTTATGTTATAGTCATATCCAAAATAAATTCTCCTAAATGCAAAAGCATTTCTTTTTTCCGGAATTCCCGTGTACTGATTGGCACCTCCCCTGATGGAAGGATCAGCATGTGCCTTATAATAATAATCTCCAAAGACATATCCCCATAATCTTCCGGAATTAGGGCTTCCCGCCTTGAAGGTTGAGTCTGAATTCAAGACGAACTGGGCTTTAGAGGTTTCGCTAAAGAGCATGGCATAGAAAAATACCAATACATATAAAAACTGTTTTTTCGCAAACAAAATTTTATGTTTTAATCCGCAAAGCAATGACACTTATGTTACGCCATTGTTACGTCTATATTAAATTAAGGTTAACAAAAACCAGGAAGTTGCTATGTAGTTACATATCAGCGATTATTTCAAAGAGCTTTCTAAGTCTGTTTAATAAAAAACGGGCTGAATTCTAAATAAACCACCCCGCAGGAATACAGGGTGGTACAGTTTTAATCCTGTTTGTTTGCGAAAACTTTAGTCTACTATCTTTATTAAAATTTATTTTTCCCACCAAGCTTTGTATGTGGTAATTTCTTTACCACTCATACTTTGCAGTTCATCAGTATAATTTTTACTGTTAATAGTTTGTTCTGATGTTGGATATAAAAAGCGTGAAGGGATGATACCATTATTCAAATTAGCAGAACCACCTGTTTGAAATGCAGGGTAACCTGTGCGCCTGTATTCTATCCATCCTTCAAACCCGTTGTTAATATTACTTATCCATTTTTGCGTAATTATTTGACTAATCGTAGAAGCCATAGAAGAATTGTCAAACAACACACCGGCATGGGTGAGATAGTTATTAGCTGCTGTTGTACTTAATCCTGCCTGGGCATAAGCGCCTATAATTCCACTATTATAATAAGTTGCAGCAGCAGTACTTCCACCCGGTACATAACCTTTCAGGGCAGCTTCTGCAAGAATAAATTCCTGTTCAGCATAAGTCATAATTTTTGCCTTTATTATTGAAGGGTTACTGCCACTTGTAAAACTTGGATTAAAGTTAGAAGCTTGATTTACCTGGGTAGTGGTTGCATCGACAACAATTGGCAGACCGCCATAGTTTGAAAAGCCGAAGGGAGTACCAGCAGGTGCATTTGCGTTTGTTGTAAAATAAGTGGTAAGTCTTGATGTATCCGCAGTTGCAACAAATGCATCGTATAGTGTACTGTTTAAATATTTTACTGCAAAATCACCGGAACGTTCTGTAAGGCTGACAAAATTATAAGGTGTAACGGTAGGTAATGCAAGTACTCCGCTTCCGGCAGCACTTTGTATAATAGCGCCATCTGAAACTATGGACTGCATCTCTGCTGTAGGATCCACTTTAGAAGACACACGCAAAAGATACCTCAAACGTAAAGCATTAGTAAAACCCCTCCACATGGAAGTATTTGAATTATAAAGCATGTCTCCCGAAATTATTCCATTAGGATTTGCTTTTAATAAACTATCTGCCTTTCTTAAAGAAGGTATTATTCCTAATTGGGAATCTGTATAAATAGTTTGCTGCGGATCGTAACCTGGTGTGTAAATTCCTTTAGCTCCTTGCAACGCTTGTGTAAATGGAATGTCGCCCCATAATTCAGTTAACTGTGCAAATGCATAAGAACGCAAGGTAAGTGCAACTGCCTCTAATAATGGATTTGGCTTTTTCTGACCCAATGTGTACAGTGTATTAGCATCTCTCGCAGCGCCCAGCATGGCTATCCAATAAGGCTCATTGGTTACAGGTTGGTAACGTGTTGGCTGATCATAATAAGACTGGCTGAATGACATATACTGATCATAACCATTTCCTAATGTCCAGGCTACATTGGCATTATTATAAAATTCGGTAACAATAGTATTTGATAATAATGTGGTTGCATCAGGCTTTTCCAAAGCATTGGGATTCTGATTTACCTGCTGCAATTCTTTGGAGCACGATGCAAATGCAACACCTGTAATTATTATAAATAAAAACTTTATTTTTTTCATGATTTTATGTTTGCTGATTACATTAAAAAGTTAATCCCAGTGAAAACCCTATACTCTTTGTGGAAGGAATACTTAGAAACTCAGTGCCTGGTAATATTTGATTACCTCTTAGCGCGAGCGTTTCAGGATCTACATCTTTATTTTGAGTGAATTCTAAAATATTTCTTGCGATTAATGAAAGATTCAATTTTGCAGTTGAAGTTGGTCTGAAGATATTTTTAAAGTTATATCCCAACCGAACTTCCCGAAGTTTTAAATAAGAGGCATCATACATAAAAGCTTCATTGTTGGAAGCGTTATAATAAGCGTTATAATAAGTTGCTGCAGATACTTTCACATCATTGGGAACATATTTTCCTGTTCCGTCATCCAT
>JBBPZF010000098.1:0-4591 GCA_038199105.1 Chitinophagales bacterium
AAAGAAGCCCTGAGAGGAATTCTGTTAATTACCCTTTTCCAAGGGCTTGCTTTATTATTTTTTTACCTGATCAATTAAGTGCACTGTTGCTTTCATTCTACAATTGCCCCATCTTTTGTTTGAAATCTATATCAGCACGGCACGTGCGGGAAGTGGAATGGTTTTAGTGGCTGTCATCTTATGAAAAACAGGTTTCTTTCACTGGGCAAATATGCTGTGTTGCCAGCGGTCTTATTTTCGATCCCCTTAATATTTTTTTTGAAGGATGAACAATTCGAGAAAACGTGGGTGCTTTATTTAGGCAATGCGTTATTTCTTTTCTACATTTTTTTATTTGTACTAAATTATTCAAGGAAAAGTCAGACAAGTTTTTCTACTCTTAATGCTGGGCTATCAGTTACTTTTATTGGTATTGCTTTTTGCTGCATACTTGCAATAATTTGCATATTAATTTTTGCTTCGGGCTTGTTTAATATTGGCGCTGCCAACGATACGTTTCATGATACGCCGGCCGCTCTTCCTCCCGGCAATCGCCATGGAATATTAGTAATGTTGTTGGCCGATATCATCATTGGCAACGTAGCGGCAGGCGCATTTGGCAGCGTAATGGCCAGTGCTGCCATGCGCAGAAATAAAGATGACAGGACTTAAAGGCTTGTTGATTTACGGGTTAATATTCTCCAGCTTTTTATGTTCACTCACATTCCACCAATACGTGAGCTTCAGCAGCAGCGCACGGTTTCTTACGTTAAATGGCGCAGGCAAATAATTGTCCGTATAAACAATAAACAGGTCGGAAGCAGGTTTGTAGCGCCATTGAAACCTGGTGTTCAGGTTGATATTATTGATCTGTTCGTTGTATTGAATGAACGTGGTGAAAAATAGCTTATTGGTCATCGTTACATCTATCCTGGGGCCTATCAGCCAAAATTTAGTGACATTCCAGGGAGAAGGCAGATTGATATTATTATAGGTTGCATTTAGTGCGAGGCTTACATACGGCTGAAAACGATAGCCAAGATCGGCGCTGATATTGTATCTTCTGCCATTTGCATAATAGCCACCCACGCGGGTTGACAAGCCATACGTAAATAAACTTTGCGGCTTCGAGAGAATATCTGCGCCCGTGGCATACCAGCGGTGTTCGGTGCCACGTGCCAATGTATCTTTCTTAAAATTAGTCGGATCAAAAGGTTGCTGAAGCTCTACATAATTATGCGCTATCCATGGAGTAAAAGTGCTTTGATTGCGAAAAGTAAAATTGTAGCCGGCAAACCATTCATCATCCGTTCGCCGAAACGATTCGTTGTTGTATAAAGCATAGTACAACCTTGGGCCATGAGATAAAATCTTTCCACCTTTTGGAAAAAAGGTATAATTTAATTGTGGGTTTATTTTGATGTATCCATTGCGTGGCACATAGCCTGCTTCTGCATTGTAATTTTTGCCAACATATTCCTGTTGCCAATAGAGCAGCCAGTGTCGGCTGTTGTACTGCAGATGTGCAGCGTGCACCAGATCATTTCCATGTCTGCCCGGCGTAAATGATTTAAGGAACATTACTTTGCCAGTCCATACATTGTTTGCTGAAGCGAGGTTATATTCGATGCCCGCATTTCTATTGTAAGATGAATAAACAGGTTTGCCCGAATCAGCGCCTGGCCTGTAGTTCAGCGATTGCTTATTGATAAAGATGAATCCAATATTTGACCTTGAAAATACGCGGCGCTGTACAGAAGCCACTACAAAATTTTGTGCAGGCAATGCTAACGAGCCTACACTTCCGGTTTGCATATCCATGGCGCCGATTCGCCAGTTTTTATCAGGCTTGCCACTTACTCTTGCACCGAAAGTTATAGGCGCCTGCAAACCGATTCTCCTGGAAAAAAATGGGCGGATAAAAGCATACCCAAAATTTGCAAACAGGTCGCCGTTCTCTAAAAAGAATTGCCGCTTTTCGGGGAAAAATAATTCATAGCGGTCCAGGTTGGTTACCTGCCTGTCAATTTCAACTTGTGAGAAATCCGGATTTACAGTGAGGTCAAGATTTATAGAAGAGCTTAATGCGATCTTGGCATCCACACCGGCATCGTTCCTGTATGCAGTTGCTTTATTATGTTCCCTGTCTTTGGTAAAACCTCCCAGCACGTAAGGTATAATTGAAACATTGGCGCCCGCTTCCGGTGGTGGTTCATCCCAAATAATATTTCCCGTGTATGCAAGGGAGGCTGTTGGAAACTGCCGTGGCACCGGGGCCCACGAACTTTTTTCTGAGGTTCTCAGGTCGTTCCTGCTAAAATTAATTCCCCATTTTGTTATGCCTTTTTTATAACGAATGCTGGAAAATGGAAGAGCCATTTCAAACACCCATTTATCAGGATAATTTTTTACTTTGGAAATCCATTTATTGTCCCAATTCAAATCCACTTTACCGCCTTCGTACATCGTGCCGTCCCACTGCGCCCCTGCTGCATTTGCCCCAAAAGAAAAACCATTTGTGAGGTCATTAAAAGGATCCATGAAAAGCAGGAAATTATCATTTTTACCAAAGGCAAAATCCCTTCTCAACGATTCTACAAAGTATGGGCCGGGAGCGCTTTTATAACATACTGCAACCAGGTAAATATTGTTATCATCAAAACACATTTTTACTTCGGTATGCACCTTTGCCAAAGATGTATCCATAGGAAGCACCATAAAGAAACTTGAAGTTGTTTCTGCGTGTTTCCAGGCGGCATCATCCATTATCCCGTCTATGTTTACGGACGAAGAAGTTTTATGTACGTGCAGTTGAAAAGATTCATTCTTTTTTTGCGCAAAGCCATGTAAACAGCCTGTAAAAAAAGCGGCCAGCACGAACAAGTTTATTCGAATGGCCGGTAAACATTTTTTCAATAGAAATATTTTATAGACGACTCTTTAGGAAAACGAATTTTTTGAATTAGGTAGAATAGTCGCAAACTATAATATACAAGGCAAGGCAACTCGCTCACGTCTTTGCGAGTCGCCCGAATAACGTAATAATTCTAATAAAACTTGCGGCGACGTGGCAATCTCCTTGGAATAGTTAGCATTACTGTACCAAGGAGATTGCCACGAAGTTTTCTGAAACATCTTTTCAAATACAAACTCTCTGCTCGAAAACTTTTCGCAAAGACGTCTCGGTTTGTGTTTGTCTTGTGGCCTTCCTGTTGCCTTCTTAGCGACTATTCTACCTAATTCTATCAACTTTTTAATAACCCCATTTCTGCATGATATTTAAATCTTCTTTTGCACATTCGATCGGCGTTTTTCCCTGGTAAGATTCCTGCTCAATAATAAATTCTGTGGTGCCGCCCGCTTTGTGAAATTGGTCCACAATTTCTTTTACGGGTAAAATACCTTTGCCCAGAACGGTGCTTTCATATTCATCATTCATCTCGCCCTTTGCTGCTTTTATTTCATCCTTTACATGCATGCTTTGGAACCTTCCGGGATGTTTAGATAAAATATCCAATGCCCTTCCGCCGGCTCCGTACATGTTGCCAATATCTATTTGTTGTAACACTAAATCCGGGTCTGTTTTTTCCAAAATGATATCGTAGATCTGCTTACCATTTAATGAATATTTGAATTCAAAATCATGATTATGATAACCAAATTTTAGCCCCGACTTTTTACATAACTCACCGCATTTATTAAATTTATCAAGGAAGCCAACAAGCTCATCGTAATTCTTCCGCAGGCTTTCATCCAGCCATGGGCTTATCACATAGATCTGGCCAACAGTGGCGGCATCTTCGATTGTCTGTTTCCATTTATCAGTAAAATCATTCGTTGCATTGTCCCAATCTTTATCCGACATTACCGTGTGGCCGCTAGGCATCTTTAACCCAAGATCATCTAATAGCTTTTTAAACTCACTTGCGCTATAGCCATAAAATTTCCTGTCAATATAATTCGCATGTTCTACGTTTTTATAGCCCATTGCGGCTAATTGTTTTAATGTTCCTGAGGGATCGGCCTTCATATCGTCGCGTACAGAATACAATTGAATACCCAGTATATGATCTGAAGCATTTTTATTAATGCCAGCAAAAATTTCTTTTGAAAGAAACATAGTGCCTGCAAGTGTAAGAGAGCCAGTCGCAAGGAATTTTCTTCTTGAAAGTTTCATGTTGTAAATTTAATTGTTAGAAATTGTTAGATAACCTATTCAACTTATTATAAAATTATTTAACTGTCGCCTGTTCTTCCTTTTCGTTGAGCCAGGCAACTTTTTGTTCCGCTTCATGTTTGTTCCCTATAATGTTTCCATAGAGTTCCGGCCTTCTTGCTTTTTTATACCTGTAGCCGCCGGCATTCAATAATTTTTCTTCACTGAAATTTGCAATTGCCACGTCATTTCCTAATTCCCGGCATTCAGCTATTATATCGCCGAAAGGATCAATGATCATGGAACATCCGTTCTTAAGCTGGTCATCATCCATACCAATGGCATTGGAAAATACAGCATACACTGCATTATCATAGGCTCTTGCAGGCAGCCATTTCATCAGCCATGCCCGCCCTTTCATGCCATCAAACTCCAACCGCAAAGAGGTAGGATCTT
>JBBPZF010000099.1:0-2774 GCA_038199105.1 Chitinophagales bacterium
TGATGGAAGTTTTGAATTCCTTTTCTTTTTAGCATTTCATAAAAAAGGCGTGAGTCAATAGTTGGAAGTGACATTATGAAGTTTAAATATTTTTGTTTTCCCTTGTACAGCACAAACACCCATACATTGAAGAACCCGCTGAGACACAATTTTTAATTTTTTAAATCAATTCTATATAATTGTTTTTAAAGTATTGATTAAGCCTGGATACAGTTCCAATATAGTATCCTTTTAAATTGTCATCAATTTCTTTATCGTCTCTCAGAAGGAGGAGAAAAATATTATTATTTAATGCTTCATTAACAGGAGGGTTATCATGCAAGTAACTTTTTGGGTTGTCAACAAATTCGCAGAATGTTTTTTCGTAGCTGCTATCTTTTGCTTTTGCATAAATAATAATCCTGGATTTTGTTGTTAGTACCTGGTATCTATTTTCATAGGCTTCAAAAATGTATTCTTTATCCAGGAGAATGGTGTAATGTTTCATTTTAGTTTTTTTAAATGAAAACTTTATTGTGATAAAAGTATTCACCTTCTTCGAGATAGCAAATAGAGGAAAGGTATTTATTGATAATAAATACATAATATAGCATTAACTTTTAACAACCAACAGCTCTTATGGATAAGCAAAAAATAGTATAATGAAAACTTAGTTGGAAACCATTTTTTTAAAGGCCTTTCAGTTAATTCTGGAGGCTTTTTTTATGCGAGCATTCGTTGATTTCACTGTGGCTTCTACTCCTTTGGTTTGGCCAGATTGATCGCTCCACCCATACCGATGCACTACGGCGGATAAGTTAAACCCCTCATGGCCGATGGTACTACACAACAATGCGGGAGAGTAGGTAGCTGCCATATTTATTTAAAGCCTTTCAGTTAATTCTGAGAGGTTTTTTTGTATGTTGTAATTTTCCTATCCCCTGTTACTTTCCTGTGGAAATCTTTCCCTTCCATTTTAAAACCAAATCTATCGTGATCGGTATTTTTGTTTCCATGCAAACATCACTTTTTGAACCTATAGCGGTTGAACTCAAACAGCAGCAACAACCAAAGAATTCGCTCATCATCAGCAGCCAGACGAAACAACCCCTTACACCTCAACAGCAATCTTTTAACCGGCTTGTAAAAAAAATTGAAAAATTAAGACGGGATTTGGAAAAAGCAACTACTGATTTGGACCAAAAGCTGGATTATTATGTAAAGCATATTCACCCGCTGGAACTTGCAGCGGCCGGTAGCAGAAAAGAAGTAGTTAAGCTTGTGTTTTCATTTTATAGTAATGGGAAATTATTATCTAAACCGGAGAAAAAAATTCTTAAGAATTTTTTTGCGGTTCAGTTAGATGGAATTTTGGCTTTCGATGAAGAACCGGATGAAGAATTAAAAAAGATATTTGAAATAGTTAACGGCATTAGCCTGGAAGAAGCTGCGGAGCAGAACTTTGAGCTACTGAAAGATGAAATGCAGGACATGTTTGAAAGCGAAGGGTTTGATGTGGATTTCAAAGATTTTAAAAAAGATATGACTTCGGAAGAAATGATGGCTAAGTTAAGTTCATTGCAGGAAGAATTGTTAAACCAGGAAAAAATCAGCACCTCGAAGAAACGGCCCGAAAAAAAGACCGTTAAACAACTTCAAAAAGAAAGGAGGGAAGCAGAACTGGAGGAGGCGAGGAATAAAAATATAGGCAGCATCTATAAGCAATTGGCAAAAGCGCTTCACCCCGATTTGGAGCAGGATGAAACTGCCAAACTGGAAAAAGAAGCATTGATGAAACGATTAACGATGGCTTATAATTCGGGCGACCTGCACTCGATGCTGAGCCTGGAACTGGAATGGATACATAAAGAAGAAGAATCATTTGCTAAAATAAGCAAAGAGAAGCTTGCAATATATAACCAGGTTTTAAAAGAGCAGGTGCAGGACTTGGAGCAACAGAAATTCGCTTTAGTGCAGCATCCACGCTACAATCCTTTACGGCGTTATAACTTTCGCTCATTAAAGAATATTAATGTCAACCTGCCCAATGAAAAAAGAAAGCTGGAAGAAATGATAAGCTCTATAAAAGAAAGCGTTACTATATTAAAAGGGAAAAATGCTTTACAGGAAATCAAAATGATCATCCAACAATTTAAAAATCATTGGCGGGAGGAAGATCATTTTAGCTTTATAGAATTAGATTATGACTAAAGCCAGAAGATCCGGTTCCAAAATATTTGCTGAGATTGAGGCCTTATGTTCGGTTATTTTAATTTGAGAGAATTATTACTTGTATTTGGCCCCAAACTTTGAAAATTTTTAGTTTAACAGTAATTGACCAGGTCGCAAAAGCAAACTTTATTAAATTTTAAAAAGAGCAATATCGGCTGATGATATCAATATTTCTATTCCTTTTTTCCGCGAAACTTATCTCTCAATAGTTTTTCTAATCTATCGCCAAGCGATTCCGCTGTTTCGCCGGGTACCGCGGATAAGCCTTCCATTGCTTCGCAAAAGCTATCAATGGCTGCGTCGTAGTTTTTAAACTGATCGAACAAAATTTTTTCATTTCCGGTTTCCCAATAATATCCTTCATCACTGAGCGTAAAGTCTTTCAGGTATTTTGCGGAAATATGTTTTAATAATTTGATAATCGCTATATGGGCATCGGGGCCTGCGTATTGCGTTTTGGTGCTCGTTGTAAATAGTAAATCTTTATCAAAACGCACACCATCATAAATTTCTTTTACCATAATGTTAATGGGAGAAAGAATTCTTCCATCCTGATTAAAAAA
>JBBPZF010000100.1:0-2513 GCA_038199105.1 Chitinophagales bacterium
CAAATAGTAGAATGGGCCGGCCCAATGGGCGTAACCTGCAATCGCGTCTTTGATTGCGCTCCTGACCCTTACGCAGCACTCGAAGATATTATTGAATGTGGCTGTGAGCGTATACTTACATCAGGGCAGAGAAGCGCTGCACCTGAGGCAGCTGAATTATTGAGCAAGCTGGTAAACCGGGCCGGTGACCGCATCATCATTATGCCTGGTGCAGGTGTAAAATCATCCAACATTGCAAAGCTGCGAAAAGAAAGCGGCGCTATAGAATTTCATTCCTCTGCAAGAGTTGTAAAGCAAAACCCTGTTACTTATATTAATACAGAGGTAAGCGATTACGGACATGTATATATTGCTGATGAAAAAGAAGTAAGGGCAATGGTGGAAGTTCTTGATAAAGAAAATTGAATATATGTATATGATCTAAGAAATTAGAAAAAGCTTCTTCTGCTAAAATGCCCTGATAAAAAATTAATTAACGGCCCTCAATACCTGAGGCTTAAATAATAATCCGCGATTCTACAATTGCGGATTTTTATTTGGCCGTTTAAGAAAGAAATATAAAAGACCTGATAAAGACTAAATCAATTTGGAAATTATTATAACGTTAGCATTCTGCGACTTATTAAACCAATTTTTACTACCGTAAACTAATTTGAAGCGATGCTGTTAATGTAATACACAATCATTGGCCACATTCGAAATCTCTACAGAATCAGGCAATAGATTTGCAGCTCATTTAATCTTAATCTTGAAAAAAATCTATTTTATTGTTGAGTTTTTACTAATCCTATGCTCTTCAACTTTCGCCCAGCAAAAAGCCAGTGATAACACCGGCTATAAAATAAAGGGAAGGCTATTCGATTCCTTATCAACCCACCCTCTTGAATATGCTACTATTTCCCTTTTTTTTAGCGGAGATAAAAAACCAATCAACGGAACGATTACCGATAGTAAAGGAGATTTTCTAGTTGATAATGTAAAGCCTGGCACCTATAAACTAGTGGCTGAATTCCTGGGATACAAACTTTTTACGTTAACAGGCCTGCAAATAAATAAAGAGAATCCTCTTATACAAACGAAGGATATTTTTTTAGCGCCGAAAGCTACCACGCTTCAAAATATAAGTATCGCTGTGCAAGGCAAGCTCATTGAAAATAAAATAGATAAGTTGGTATTTAATGCAGAAAGAGACCTGACTTCTCAATCTGGTGTTGCGACGGATGTATTAAAAAAAGTGCCGCAGGTGTCTGTAGATGTTGACGGAAATGTCCAGTTGGCGGGCAGTGCGAGTATTCGTTTTTTAATTAACGGGAAGCCTTCTGCGGCATTCGGAAGTAATATTGCTGATGTGCTGCAATCTATACCAGCTAACCAGATAAAAAGCATAGAGGTAATTACCAACCCAGGTGCAAAGTATGATGCGCAGGGCCTTGGCGGAATTATAAATATTATTCTAAAGAAAAATAACTCCCAGGGCGTAAATGGAAACTTATCTCTCACAGGAGGAACGCGATATGAAAATGGTTCTTTTAATTTCAATGCCCGAAAGGGAAAATTTGGAATGAATGCATTTATAAGTGGTAATACAAGGTTAAGAGCGAAGACAACTTTTGCTTCCGACCGTGTAACGACAGACACGGCTGCTTATACAAATATTTTATTGTACCAGGACGGATTTAATCAATATGTCCGAAATGGTTATCAGACAGGAATTAATTTTGACTGGGACCTGGATGATCGCAATAGTTTCTCAGGTTCATTCTCCTATAATAATTTCAGCAATACCGGAAATAGCAGCACCTACCAGGAACAAAATATAAAAGGTACAAGTGGCAACGATATTTCAGATATGCAAACACTTATAAAAGCTAATAATAGCTTTCATTTTCACAATGCTGATGCTGGCCTTAATTATAAAAGAACATTCAAAAAAGAAGACCAGGACCTGGAAGTTTCGTTTAATACAAGTTTCGGCAATCTGAATTCTAATAACAATAATTACCAGTTTTCTTCGCCGTTACATTCTCTTTACTACAGTACAAAGGGAATGAATCCAGGCACTGAAAAAGAAACAGAAATAAGGGTAGATTATGTTCAGCCATTACATGAGAATGTGTTGTTGGGCGTAGGAAGCAAAATGAATTTATATGATATAAGCAGTAACTCTGTGGTAACAAAATTAGATTCCGCTTCAGGGCAATACGCCAGGGATGATTTCTTATCAAACAGCCTTAATTATCACCAGAAAGTATATGCTTTGTATGCTGAATTGAGCTTTCCTTTTTTTAAACTGTTTGATGCTAAAATTGGCGAAAGATATGAACGTACAGAGCTGAATGCTTTTTATTCCAATGCGCAACAGCAGGCGGCTACGCCGGGTTACAACACTTTTGTTCCTTCTATTTTCTTTTCAAAAAAACTAAGCGAGAACTCGCTTTTGAAACTGAGTTTTTCCAAACGAATAGAAAGACCGGATTACAGGGACCTGAATCCATATATAAATACAAGCGATC
>JBBPZF010000101.1:0-2906 GCA_038199105.1 Chitinophagales bacterium
AAAAATGATATCGAATTTTTGAAAAGAGCTTTTCAAAAACTGATCATAAATTTTACCTGGTGGATAAACCGGAAAGATGCGGATGGCAATAGTATTTTTGAAGGTGGCTTTCTCGGGCTCGATAATATTGGCTTGTTTAACCGAAGCATGGTGCTACCCGGAAACATGCTGCTGGAGCAGGCTGACGGCACAAGCTGGATGGGAATGTATGCGCTTGATATGATGGATATCGCCCTGGAAATTGCAAAACACGATCAATCTTTCCAGGATGCCGGAACAAAATTTTATGAACACTTTGTAATCATCGCTGAAGCACTGAACGAGCTCGGATTATGGAATGAAGAAGACCGTTTTTTTTATGATGTACTTTCTTTAAATAAATCGGAGGGATTCCCGCTGAAGGTGCGATCTGCCGTTGGGCTTATTCCTGCTTTCGCAGTTTCTATCATTCAGAAGAAAGTTTTTGATAAGCTGCCTGATTTTGAAAAAAGAGTGCAATGGTTTAGAAAATACCGCCTTGCTAATCATAAATATTTACCCAGCCAGGAGCAGGATGAGGATGATTGCCTTTTAGTTTCATTAGTGCATAAGGAAAGATTAAAAGATATACTGGATAGGTTTCTTGCTGAATCAGAATTTCTATCTGCCGGTGGTGTACGAGCGCTTTCAAAGTTCTATGAACAAAATCCTTATACCATAGATAATAACGGCATGACTTATTCTATACAATATGATCCCGGAGATTCTACTTCTGGTATGTTTGGCGGAAACTCCAATTGGCGCGGGCCTGTATGGATGCCTTTAAATTTTATGTTTATAAATGCATTAAAACTTTACGGTGATTTTTATCAGGATAAATTTAAAGTTGAATTCCCCACCGGCTCCGGAAATTGCATTACGCTCACAGAAGTTGCCCATGAACTAACCGGGAGATTTCTTAGCATCTTTGAAAGAGATGAACAAGGCAACAGAATGGTTTTTGGGCCATATAATTGGTTTTATAAAAGAGAAGAAAATAAAGACCTTGTTCTCTTTTACGAATATTTTCATGGCAATACCTTAATGGGCCTTGGCGCAAGCCACCAAACAGGATGGACGGCACTTGTTGTAAATTTGCTGTATGATTATAATGAGGAAGAACAATCTTAAATTTTTTCACCGCGAAATATGAGCCATAATCATTCACATAATCATGCTGCTCACATGCCTGCGCTCAATACAAATGATAATGCCAGGCCTTTTATTATAGGCATTATATTGAATGCATTATTTGTAATCGTAGAAGTTATTGCAGGAATTATTAATAATTCTATGTCGTTGCTGACAGATGCTGGCCACAATCTTAGCGATGTTGCAAGCCTTATTTTATCATTGGTTGCTTTCAGGCTTGCAACAAAAAGCTCCAGCAGTACTTTCACTTATGGTTATAAAAAAACGACTGTTCTCGCTGCGCTTTTCAATGCCGTATTATTATTAATAGCAATTGGTATATTAGGATTCGAATCCATTCAACGCTTAATAAACCCGGCACCCGTAGAAGGAAAAGTTATTGCATGGGTGGCAGGAGCTGGTATTGTGATAAATATAGTAAGTGCATTTTTATTTTTTAAAAATCGTAAAGATGACCTGAATGTTAAAAGTGCTTACCTGCACATGCTTAGCGATGCATTGGTTTCAATAGGCGTGGTGGCTGGTGGAATTCTTATTGCCTATACAGGTTGGAATTGGGTCGATCCGGTAATAGGCTTGGTTATTATGATTGTGATTCTTGTCGGTACATGGTCATTACTTTCAGAAAGTTTTAAGATGTCAGTAGATGCGGTTCCTGCGGATATTGAAATGGAAGAAATAAAAAAGGTTATAAATGCACAGCCCAATATTATTGAAGCGCATCACATACATATATGGGCGTTGAGCACTACTGAAAACGCCCTGACGGCACATATCTCAGTAAATGAAAAACTTGAATTTGATGAAAAAATGAAATTGGTGCAAAATTTAAAACATGAATTGATGCATCACAAAATTCATCATAGCACTATAGAAATAGAAACAGAAATGTCAGGATGTGAACAGAAGGATTGTTAACTTTAATGACTTCAATTTTTTCTTTTAAAAAAGCTTAAGACAACAACTAAAATAATTTTTATGGAAGACAAAGTAAATAAACATACGCTTATTGAATTTGCCGAGCAGCAGCTCAAGGAACACATAGCAGAATTAAACACACACTATGAAGGAAGAACGATGGATTCTGATGAAGAAAAAAAGCAAGCATTTGAAACCCATTTCAATATGTTTACTGCCGAGCTTGAAGAGAAGAGCAAAGAGCTTGGCGATGAAGAAAACGATAAGCAAACCGTAAAAGAATACCAGGACAAATTTAAAAAAGCACTTCCCTGATTTACAAACAATGACGATAGTAAACACCATCGGGAATTTTTTTTGGAAAATGTTCAAAGCAGTTTTTGTGAGAAAGAAGGATTGTTGTAAATAATCACTCTTCTGAAAAATTGTTTATTGGTCTATCAGTTTTTTTCCGGTTCTAAAGCAAGTTCCTTTAAAAACCGCGACTACATGGTCTCTTTGATTTGTAATCGTTATTTGATAAAGTCCTGTTGATTTTCCATTGTGTATTTCTTTCGCTTCCGCAATTAGTTCGTCATCTACATGTACAGGCTTTAAAAAATTGATAGACGTATCCAGGGCAACTGATAAATTGTTGCGGCTATTACACGCAAAAGCAAACGCACTGTCAGATAATGAAAAAGCAATGCCGCCGTGTACAATGCCAAGACCATTCATCATCTCGCTGCGTACCGTCATTTTTATTTTACTATATCCTTCTCTTATTTCTACTATTTCTATTCCCAGCCATTGGCTGAAAAGGTCTTTCTCCATGACGT
>JBBPZF010000102.1:0-2459 GCA_038199105.1 Chitinophagales bacterium
GAATTTGAAACAAATAAAAATTCAACTTATACTTTTAAATAAAAAAAGATTTCCGGTTGGTGAGGACACCAACCGGGGCGGTATCCTTGGTCGGTGTCCCACCGACCACCTTTATGAGATAAGATGATTCTATTATACAAAATAAAATAAATCCGTGCAATCCGATAGCTATCGGATCAGTGTAATCCGTGGCAAAAAATAATTCGTGTTAATTTGTGTAATTAGTGACTGCATTTTGAAAATAAAAATTAAAAAATAAATGAATAAACAAAGAATATTGATTGGCTTGTTTTTCTTCGCAGTCACTTTTTCATTTAGCAATAATTTAGTTGCTCAGCAACAACTTACTTTAAAGGATTTCTATTCCAACAGCACATACAGCCAAAAAAGTTTTGGACCTGTTCGTTGGATGAAAGATAATGAAGGGTATTCTACTTTGGAAAATAACAAGGACCTGGGAGAAAGAGATATTGTGCGATATGATGCCAAGACCGGTGAGAGGGAAATCCTTGTTTCGGCAAAACAACTAACCCCAAAAAATGAAACGAAACCATTATCAATCGCAAATTATGAATGGTCTGATGATGATAGTAAATTATTAATTTTTACAAATACCGGAAGAGTCTGGAGGTATAATACCCGTGGCGATTATTGGGTGCTCAATCTTAAGACAGGTAAATTACAACAGGTTGGAAAAAATGCTGAACCAACAACTTTGATGTTTGCAAAATTTTCTCCCGATGCTACGAGGGTGGCTTATGTAAGTAAGCAAAATATTTACGTGGAAGACCTGGCAACGGGAATAAACAAGCAGATTACCCATGACGGCGGAGCAAATATCATCAACGGGACTTTTGATTGGGTATATGAAGAAGAGTTAGATGACAGGGATGGATTCAGGTGGAGCCCCGATGGAAAATTCATCGCCTACTGGCAATCGGATACAAAAAATATTGGGACGTTCTACCTGATAAATAATATTGACTCCATCTATTCAAAGCCAATACCATTGCCTTATCCCAAAGTGGGAACAAAACTTTCTGCCGTAAAGGTTGGCGTTATTCCTGCTGCCGGCGGCAAGACCAATTGGTTCAATATTCCTGGTGACCCTGCGAACAATTATCTCGCCCGCATGGACTTTATTCCGCATTCTACTGAAGTGATGGTGCAGCAATTAAATCGTCCGCAGAACACTAACAAAATATGGATAGGTAATGTAAAAAGCATGTCGCTAAAAAATATTTACACAGAAACTGATCCTGATTTTCTTGATCTCCACGATGACATTCGCTGGCTTGATGATGAAAAATATTTTACCTGGACGAGTGAGAAAGATGGATGGAATCATTTGTATAAAGTTTCAAGAAATGGAAGCGAGTCAAAATTAATTACGAAGGGCGATTTTGATGTAGTGCAGATCAATTGTATTGATCCACAAAATGGATATGTGTATTACATTGCTTCGCCGGACAATTTTACGCAACGCTATCTTTATAGAAGCAAGATAGATGGGAGCGGCGAAGCGGAAAGAGTTACTCCATCAAAATTTGAAGGACAAAATAGTTACCAGGTTTCCGGAAATTCAGAGCGGGCAATTCAAACGTTTCAGAATACAACAACGCCTCCTGTAATTTCATTGATCAATCTTCCCGGCCACAAAGAAATACGAACACTGCAGGATAATCATGAACTGAAAGAAAAATATGAAGCATTGCATTTAAACCCGAAAGAATTTTTAAAAGTAAATATTGGTGATGTTACGCTGGATGCCTGGATGATAAAACCAAAAGATTTTGATCCATCCAAAAAATACCCAATTCTTTTTTATGTTTACGGAGAGCCCGCCGGCTCTACGGTTCAGGAGGATTGGGAAGGCGGAGCCCTTTGGGATCAGTATATGGCACAACAAGGAAACATTGTTATGAGTATTGACAACCGTGGCACCAAAACACCGCGGGGCAAGGCCTGGCGCAATTCCATTTATGGGCAGATAGGTATTCTTGCGTCGCAGGATCAGGCTGATGCGGCAAAAAAGATTTTCACTATGTATCCATTTATTGATAGCGCAAGGGTTGGAATATGGGGCTGGAGCGGTGGCGGCCAGATGACGCTAAATTGTATGTTCCGTCATCCGGATATTTATAAAACCGGGCTGGCTGTTTCTTTTGTGTCTGATCAACGTTTATATGATGCTACTTACCAGGAAAGATACATGGGCTTGCTCAGTGATAATGCGAAAGGATATCATGATGGTTCACCAATAAATTATGCAAAAAATCTCGAAGGCACATTAATGATTATTCACGGCACCGCCGATGACAATGTGCATTATCAGAGTTTTGAAATGCTGACGAATGAACTGATAAAATACAATAAACTTTTTTATATGATGTCTTATCCGATGCGTTCTCACGGCATTTATGAAAGGGAAAATACTTCGCTTCATTTGCGGGAAACGA
>JBBPZF010000103.1:0-2401 GCA_038199105.1 Chitinophagales bacterium
AAAACCATTATAGATATAATCACCAGGCATAAAACCTGTAATTTAATTTTCATGTCAGGTTAATATTTACACAGTTTTTGATTATCATTTCTTTTTCGAAGATGGGAGACTTATCTAAGATTTTTTTCCCATGGCATATTTAATGCCGCCAAGAATATGCTGCAGGTAAAGCGGATCGGCAAAAGATTCTTCCGTATGGCCTAATTCTGTATAAAAAGATCTGCCACCATCGTATTCATGGTACCAGGCCATGTGATGATGCCCCATTGGTGCGATCTTGCCAAGGTCATAACTGTTTTCATCAATAGTAATCAATTCATGAAGGCCTTCCGCCATCCATTTAAAAGTGTACCATTCATCTTTCCGTTGCCATGGGTTAGGCAAATGTTTGGTAGAAGGGTCTTTGGTATCTACAATGTTTAAGGTTGCCATCTGTTGTGCAGGGTGCGCACCAAAGTATGCACCGACAAGGTTGCCATACCAGGGCCAATCATATTCACAATCTGCAGCGGCATGAATGCCCATGAAACCACCGCCCGCTTCTATATATTTTTTAAATGCCTCCTGTTGTTCATCATTTAATATATCGCCGGTAGTACTTAAAAATATTACCGCTTTATATTGTTTTAAATTTTCTGAATTAATTTTATTGGCATCGGTAGATGTATCTACATTAAAATTATTTTCTGCACCTAGTTTTTGAATTGCCACTATGCCAACAGCAATTGAACTATGGTGATACCCGGCAGTTTTGCAGAATACAAGCACCCTGGGATTTTCCCTGGCAAAAGCGGGATGTACACTAAGAATTATAAAAGTTACAAGGGTTAGTATTAACGGCAGGTAACGGGAGTTGTTGGTTTTAAACGAATGTTTCATTGATCTTAATTTTTTGTTTAAATGATGTACTACTATATACTTTGAAATTTTATTTTTATTACGCTGGTATAAAAAATTATTCGCCTGCTTCGTATTCGCTTAAGTTGCAATCACCCGCAATTTATGCAAAGACTTTTTCAATATGCCTTTAAAAAAATTTTGAATCGTACGGATAGCTAATGAAGCATACGCCTTCATTACCCATTATCTACATCTTCTATATTGTTAAGATGAATACCTGCTGCTACCCGGTAGCCGCTATCAATAATATTTTGCGGAAAAAAATTTTTAATAAAGGATAAAAAGAATAGGGTGTAAATGATCTTTTTCATGCGGCAAAGAATAAGATTTAAGTTTCAAATTGATATTATGAATTGAGTAATTAACTAATCAACATTTCTTATTTTGTGAGATAACAAATTTTGCTAATGCCTTTAAGCTGGAATGAAATAAAAAGCCGTGCTGTTATTTTCACTAATGAATGGAAAGATGAAGTAAGCGAAGATGCCGAAGCGAAATCTTTTTGGGATGATTTTTTTGAAGTATTTGGAATACGCCGCAGAAGACTTGCTTCCTTTGAACATCATGTAAAACAACTTAATAATAAAGATGGATTTATTGATCTTTTCTGGCCCTCAACTTTAATTGTTGAGCATAAAAGCCGCGGCAGAAATCTTGATAAAGCATACGGGCAGGTACTGGATTATTTTCAGGGGATTGATGATAAATTTCTTCCAAAATTTATTTTGGTTTCAGACTTTGCCAGGTTCCGCAGGATAGCGCAGGAATGAGGCGAAGGTTTGTGTATAGCTTCCTGTGCTTTAGAAAGTTCGAAGGAAGACTTTATTAGAAATTGATCAGTATTTAACGGCACAAGAAAGCTTAGCTTCAAGCTATGCTTCACTCTTGCGCCAGGGTGGTGATACCTTTTTAAAAGGTGTCGCCTCTGGCAAATTTCCCTTACAAAATAATGTAAGCTTCTTTTCAGTTCGGGCACTCCAGCGGTGGGTATTTCTCTTACAAATTGATATAAGCTTCTTTTCACTTCTCTCGAATACCATATATAGTTTTGAAAAAAACATGCATACTTCTCTCGAATACTATATATGTTTCTGAAAAAAACATGCCTGTCTCTCTCGAACATCGTATATAGTTTTAAAAAAAAACGTGCACATTTCTGTCGAAAACATATCTGTTTCTAAAAAGAATATGCATTCTTCGCACAAATACCATATATAGTTCTGGCGAAATACCCATTCATAAGTTTTAGATAAACAACTTAACATTTCTTATTTTGTGAGATAACTAATCTGCGATGCCTTTAAGCTGGAATGAAATAAAAACACGGACAATTGCTTTCTCTAATGAATGGAAAGATGAAGTAAGTGAAGATGCTGAGGCGAAATCTTTTTGGGATGAGTTTTTCGATGTGTTTGGAATACGACGCAGAAGGCTGGCTTCTTTTGAACATCACGTAAAACAACTCAACAACAAAGATGGTTTTATTGATCTTTTCTGGCCA